>JAFDFW010000033.1 GCA_019309605.1 Deltaproteobacteria bacterium
CCCAGTCCCTCCGGCCACCTTTGCAAGGCGCCCCGTCCGCAGAAGCCCCGCGTCGCGTTCCGCCGTGCCCCGGGACGATCGCGAGCACGTGCGTCGCTAGCCGTTCTCCGATCGTACGGTTGATCAATGCCAGGTGACACCGCGTTGGTACAGCACCGCCAGATCCATGGTGAGCGCGATCGACCAGTGGAGCAGAGCGCCGAGAAAGAACGAGCGGTGGCGGAGGGCCAAGTAGCCGAGGACGAAGCCGGCGATGATGGAGCCGTTGACCTCGAGGATGGGCTTTGCGTAGTGGCCGATGCTGTACATCATGACCATCCACGGTAACGCGGTGACACCCAGGTCGCGGCCAAGGCCAAATGTCATGTAGCCGCGCCAGAAGCTCTCGCCGGAGAGGAACATCATGAAGTAGGCGAGGTGGTAGAGGATGAACAGTCGAAGCGACACCTGGTTGCCGGTCATCAAACCTCGCGTTTGGGGATAGCTCGCCTGGAAGTCGGGGAGCGTCGATGCCCACACGACGAGTGGCACCATGAAGACGAAGAGAGCCACATAGACCCATCGCCATCGGGTCCCGCCTCGAACGACATATCCGTATTCACGCGGTGGTTGGCGGAGCTTGAATCGGACGAGCAGGTAGGGAATCACGAGGCGCAGGAGCACGCTGCAGGTCGCAAAATACGCAAAGCCCAAGAGCGGCGTCCGCGCGTCCTCCGGAATGAATGGTTCGAAGAGCCGGTGAAACGTGTCGGAGCGGCCGAACCCCAGAAAGACGATCAGCAACAGCATCGAGCTGATGACCACGAAACGCGCTTCGGACGAAAGACCAGAAAAGCGGATGCCGGTCAGCCAGCGCAACAGCGCGAAGTACACGGCGCTGCCGACGACGATGTAGAGCGCAAGCGAGCCGGGAACCTCGCGCCCCCACGCGTACCAACTCCAGTTCAATAGCAGGAGCACCGCGATGCAGGCGGCGGCCAATCGCCAAAAGACTCGGCTCTCAATCTCGATGCTTTGATTTCCCAAGCGTTCCGCCTAGCACGCCCGTGCTGTTGCGAGTACCGCTCCGCGGCACTAGGAATCACTCTGATGTCGTTGAAAGTCATTCAATGGAGCACCGGGAACGTCGGCCGTTACGCCCTTCGCGCGCTCATCGGTCATCCGGAGCTAGAACTAGTTGGCCTCTTCGTGAGCAGCGAGGCGAAAGAGGGCAAGGACGCCGGTGAGCTTTGTGGGGTTGACCCGGCGGGTATTCAAGCGACCCGCGACGTCGATGCCTTGTTGGCCTTGGAGGCCGACTGCGTTTGCTACACCGCGGACGCGGGCATGCGCCCCGGTGATGCGATCGACGACATGGCGCGGATTCTCGCATCCGGAAAGAACGTCGTGTCATGTTCGATGGTCGGGCTCGTGCATCCGACGACGCTGAACGATCTGTTCACCACACGGCTGACTGAAGCCTGCGCATCGGGGGGCAGCTCCTTTTTGACCTCGGGCATTGACCCCGGCTTCGCCAACGACACCCTCCCTCTAGTGCTTTCGGGCCTCTGCGAACACTGGAGCGAGATCCGCATTCAGGAAATCATCAACTACGCCACCTACAACCAACCTGAAACGATCGTCGACATCATGGGGTTCGGGAAGCCGTTGGATCACACGCCGATCCTTCTGATGCCCGGGATGTTGGGCTTCGCATGGGGCGGCACGCTTCGCCTGCTCGCAGAAGGGTTGGGGCTCGAGCTCGACGAGATTCGTGAGGTTCACGAACGGCGGCCCGCAACCAAGCCACTTCAGATCGGGCCTTATCCAATCGAAGAGGGTACGACCGCCGCGCTTCGCTTCGAGGTCCAGGGCATCGTCGGCGGGAAGCCAGCCCTCATCGTCGAGCACGTCACCAGGCTCGACGACGACCTCGCGCCGGAGTGGCCCAAGAGCAACGGGTCGTACCGTGTGCTCATCGAGGGTGTTCCGAGCATGCAGGTCGAGTACGAGTTTCAGGACGAGCACGGCGATCACGCGGTGGGCGGCGTCGTCCTCACCGCCACCCGCCTCGTGAATGCGATTCCCGCTGTCTGCGCTGCCCGATCAGGGCTCATGTCTGCGCTCGACCTCCCGATGATCACCGGGAAGGGTCTGTACAAGCCGTAAGCGTCGGCGTCAGCCGAGTCGCTCGATTACCGCAGCCATGCCCTGGCCGCCGCCCACACACATCGTTTCGATGCCGTAGCGGCCGTCGCGTGACTGGAGATTGTGGATGAGCGTCGTCATGATTCGGGCGCCGGTTTGGCCGAACGGGTGGCCGAGGGCGATGGCCCCTCCGTTGACGTTGAGCTTGTCGACGGGGATGCCCAGCTCCCGCGCGGACGGAACGACCTGCGCTGCAAAGGCCTCATTGATCTCGACGAGGTCGATGTCCTTCATCGTCAGGCCGGCGCGCTGAAGCGCTTGATTGGTCGCTTCGACGGGTCCGAGACCCATGATCTCCGGGTTGAGGGCCGACACGCCGGTCGAGACGACGCGGGCCAGGGGGGTGAGGCCCAGCTCTTTGGCCCGGGTGTCACTCATGACGATCACCGCTGCGGCGCCGTCGTTGAGCGGGCACGCGTTGCCGGCCGTGACCGTCGCCTTGTCGCCCATCTGCTCGAGCAGAACCGGTTTGAGCCCGCCGAGCTTCTCCGCGGTCGTCCCGTGGCGCGGGCAGTCGTCGGTGTCGACCACCTTGCCGCTAGGCGTGGTGACCGGAGTGATCTCTTCCGCGAAGTGTCCAGACTTCTGCGCTGCTTCCGCGCGCTGCTGGGAAAGTGCAGCGAACTCGTCTTGCTCCTGACGGGACACGGACATGTGCTGCGCGACGTTCTCCGCGGTCTGAAGCATCGCGATGTAGACATTGGGCAAGCCACCGGCGGGCTCCCAGTTGCCGCCTTCGCCCGACATGTACTTCGCCATGCGTGCCACGGCGTCGTCGAACTTGGAGTTCATGGTGTTCTCCATCCCGTCGGCCTTGCCCAGACCGAATCGGCTCACGCACTCGACGCCCGCAGCAACGAACACGTCGCCTTCGCCGGCCTTGATCGCATGGGCCGCCATGCGGATGGTCTGCAGCGACGAGGAGCAGTAGCGGTTCACCGTCGTGCCGGGCGAGTCGAGACCCGCGAGCAGGCTCACGACGCGGCCCAGGTTGTAGCCCTGCTCGCCGGCTGGCTGTGCGCACCCGATCATCACGTCTTCAACAGTCGACGGGTCGAGGTTCGGGACCTTGGCCAACGCGGCCTTCACCGCGATTGCGGCGAGGTCGTCGGGTCGCATTTCGATCAGCGATCCCTTGAATGCGCGACCAATTGGGGTCCGCGCGGTTGAGACGATTACGGCTTCGGGCATGACTTACTCCTCGATGAACATCGAATCCTGCGCATCGCGCAGGGCGCTCTTTAGCACCTTTCCGATCGCGTTGCGGGGGAGCGGCAGCTTTCGGGTCTCCCAGAGGCTCGGAACCTTGTAATACGCCAGGGCATCGGCGACCCAGCGCCCTAGCGCCTCGGCTGCGATCTCCTGGCCCTTCTCGAATACGACGACCGCTTTGACCTCTTGGCCGAACTCCTCGTGGTCGACGCCGATCACGGCCGCTTCCACGATCGTAGGATGCGCCTCGAGACGCTGCTCGATCTCGAAAGGATACACGTTCTCGCCGCCGCGCAAGATCAGGTCGCGCTTGCGAGAAGCAATGTAGAGTTTGCCGCCCTGCAGCCGGCCGACGTCGCCCGTGTTGAGCCAGCGCCCCGGTTTGATGGCTGCTTTGGTTGCTTCGGGGTCCTCCCAATACTCGCGCATGACGAGGGGCCCGCGCAGGTGGATCTCACCTTCTTCGCCTTCTGCGACCGAACGTCCCAGCTCGTCCCGAATCTCGACCTCGACAGTCGGCACCGGCCGGCCGACCGACGAAGGATCGTCAGTGAGCTCCTCGCCGACGTTCAGTGTGCCGAGGGCCGTGCCTTCGGTCAGGCCGTATCCGACAGCCATCGTGTGGCTGCACTGCGGAAAGAGCGCGTGCGCTTTCTCGATTAAGGGTGCCGGGATCGGCGAACCGCCGCCTCCGACCGAGCGAAACGAGCTCAAGTCGTAATCGTGCACCTTGGGATGGTTGACTAGGCGATGAAACACGGTCGCCGTGAACCCCCAGCCTGTGACCTTCTCACGTTCCATGAGCTCCAGCGTCGTCTTGGCGTCGAAGCGCCCCATTGGCCACACCGTCTTTGCGCCGCCCGCCATGGCGGTCACGGCCGCGCAGTGCAGCCCCGACACGTGAAAGAGCGGGCTGGTGACCAGGATGCTGTTGGCCAACTGCGGAAGCTCGGCTTGCTTCGGGTCCGCCATCATGAGCCGCGCGCCGTGAAAGAAGCTGACCATGAGCATGTTCGTGACGTTACCGTGCGTATGAACGACGCCCTTGGCGCGCCCAGTCGTGCCGCTCGTGTACAAGATAATCCCGGGATCGCTTTCCGCGATGGGCTGCGTCGGAAGGTCGGCACCCGGGTAGGAGGCGAGCAGAGCCTCGAAGTCGTCTTCCACGATGAGTATTGGCACGTCGAGATCGCTCGTGACTCGCGCCGCTCGCTTCCGGTCGGCGATCAGCAGCTTCGGCTTGCTGTTCTCAACCGCGTGCCGGATCTCATCCTCGGTCCACCAGCCGTTCAATCCCGCACAAATTGCGCCGAGGCTCACGGTCGCCCAAAACGAGATGATCCATTCCGGGCAGTTTGCCGCGAGGATGGCGACCCGGTCGCCGGGGCCGACCCCAAAACGATCGCTCAACGCGGCCGCCGCGCTCGCAACGAGCTTCTCGTGATCGCCGAACGTGTATCGCCGGTCCCGGTCGCCGTCGCGAAACACCAGGTATTCAGCATCGGTGAACTCTCTTCCGCGGAACAGCACGTCGCGAAGAGAGCGGGCGCGGTTGGCGAACACTTGCACCCGCTCGCCGAGCACTTCTTCTTCTGTCAACTCGAATGGCGCCCCTGGCGCGAGAAGCTGCGCTTCGACCTCGGCCAGACGGCTCATGAGGCCATTTTCTCGCGGAGACGCTCACGCAGCCAGGCTTCCGCGGAGGGAAGGTCCCGGAAAATTTTGACGGGGATCGGGGTCGGCGTGAGCCAGGCGATGGCCGTCCACAAGCCTTGCTGCACGGGGCTCGAGAAGATCAGTGCCCCGCCCGCGCAGTGGGTCTTGAGGTGCTGCCGGTCACGGTCGATCCAATCGACGATGCCCTTGCGTTGGGTCGCCGACACCCGGCCGACCTCACGCGCGTCGATGATCACCGCGTAGTCGTGACCGTGTCGCGCCCAGGCCGACATTTGGTCAATGTGCCGCTGCCACTCAGCGTCGTCGCACAACCCCTGATAGGTCATCCGCATGAGCGGCTTGTCTTTTTCATCGAAGATGACTTGGCCCATATTCCCCGTAGGCGAGTCTACCAGCTCCATGGCGGCCTACAACGTGTAGCCGCCGTCCACGAACAAGGTTTGGCCGGTGATGTATCGCGCGCGGGAAGACGCGAGGAATACCGCCGCATCGGCGATCTCTTCGGGCCTTCCAAAGCGGCGGAGCGGCGTGTTGCGTGTGGCCGCGTCGATCCACTCCTGGCTGAGTTCCCCGCGCTCGACGAGCTTCGGGAACATGCCCGCATCCACGACGCCCACGGCGATGTTGTTTGCGCGGATGCCGTAGCGCCCTTCTTCGCGCGCGATGCCCCGCATCAACGCTTCAATTGCGCCCTTGGGTGCAACGGATAGCACGTCGCCTGGGGGAAAACGTTTCAAGCCGGCAGAGCTCACGAACACGATCGATCCCTGACTCTTTCGAAGGTGGGGAAGCGCGGCGTGCGCGACGTGAAAAAAACCGTTTACATCCCAGTCCATCGTGTTGCGCCATTGCTCCGGCGTGAGCTGACTCACGTAAGGCTGGTCGATGTGTGTTCCAGCCGCGTGCGCGATGGTGTGAATCTGGCCGTAGTCCTCAACGAGTTGGTCGAGACAGGCTTTCACCGAGTCGAGGTCGCCGAGCGCAACCTGGTGCACCGAGCATGTGCCGCCCTTGGCGCGGATTCCATCGGCCACCTCATCGGCCTTATCTTTGTTGTGACGATACGTGATCGCGAGGGTGGCACCAGCGGCTGCGAAGCCTCGTGCGATCGCGCTGCCAAGCCCGCCGCTCCCGCCCACGACGAGTGCGACGCCTTCCGGGAAGTCAGGCACCGGCACGCTCCCGAAGCTCGAACTTCACGACCTTGCCGGTCGCGTTGCGCGGCAGGGCGTCGAGCACCTCGACGCGGCGCGGCACTTTGAAGTTCGCGATGTTCTCTCTGCTCCATGCGATGACTGCATCCGGCGTGAGCGATTGGCCGGGCGCGGGAACCACGAAGGCCATCCCAACTTCGCCAAGCCGTTCATCGGGCACACCGATCACGGCGACCTCCCCGACACCAGGCATCTGGAGCAGGGTGTTTTCGATCTCTGCGGGGTACGCGTTGAAGCCGCCGACGATGAACATGTCCTTGAGACGATCGGTGATCTTGATGTAGCCGCGTTCGTCCATCGTGCCGATGTCGCCCGTGTGAAGCCAGCCATCTGCGTCGATTGCCTCTTTGGTTTCCTCCTCGGCGTCGAGGTAGCCCTTCATCACGTTGTATCCGCGGACGACGATTTCGCCGGGCTCATTAGCGGGGAGCGGGCTGCCCTCGCTATTGATGATGCGGACCTCGACGTCCGGAATCGCACGGCCGCTGGTCGTTGCGATGGTTTCGGCATCGTCGTCGAGCCGGCACATGGTCACGACGCCACAGCTTTCGGTGAGCCCGTATGCGGTGATCACGGTTTCGAATCCGAGGTCGTCTTTCATTCTATGGATGAGTTCGACGGGGATCGCGGCTGCGCCGGTCACCGCGAGCCGCAAGCTCGAGATGTCGAACTTAGCGAGTTCCGGATGCAGCAGAATCGACTGATACAAGGCAGGGGGCCCGGGCAGCATCGTGATGGCATCTTCTTGAATGCGTCGAAGAACGACGTTGACGTCGAAGACGGGCTCCGGAAAGACGGTCGCGCCACGCATCAGCGCCGAGAACCATCCGGCCTTGTAGCCGAAGCTATGAAAGAACGGCAACACCACTAGGTATCGATCGCCCTCACGAAGGCCGACGATCGAGCTCCACTGATCGAATGCGCGCAAGTTCTGTGTGTGCGTGCACATCACTCCCTTGGGCTTGCCCGTGGTGCCCGAGGTGAAGAGGATATCCGCCACGTCGTCGCGGCCGAGCGTTGCCGCGCGCTCCTTCGCGGCTGTGGCCGAGACCTCCGACGCGCGATCCAAGAACTCTTGGTAACTGAGCGTGCCTTCGGGTGCGTCTCCCCGGAGCACGATGATCTGCGCGAGCTCTGGTAGCTTGGCGTCTGTGCCGCGAAGGAGCGCGACATAGTCGACGTCGAGAAAGCCCGTCACCGTGAACAGCGCCTTGGCTCCGCTCTTCTCAAGCAGGTAGGCGGCCTCCATGCCTTTGTACCGGGTGTTGACCGGGACCATCACGCCGCCAACGGTGTGAATCGCGAGCGCACAAACGATCCACTCCCAAACGTTCGGCGCCCAAATGGCAACGCAATCGCCTTTTTGGATGCCCGCCGCGATGAGGGCCCGGGCCGCTTCGTCCACTCGGCGGGCGAGCTCGGCGAAGGTCAGTGTCGTGGGGCCATCGACGATGGCTTGTCGATCGCCAAGAGTCTCGGCTCGTTGTGCGACCATCTCGGGAATCGTTTCAAACACGGCGACCGTGATATCGCCAACCTCGAACGGGGGCAACGGCCCATTGGTGGGCTGGCTCTCATTTCATCCCCATTCGAGGATTGACCGACCGTGTAACGTCGTCATAGTGCGACGCGTTTTCTTTGGTAAACCTTTGCCTTTCTCAGGGCTTTTCTTATACAACTGGCTTACACAATGGACTGGGATTGGGACGCACGTCCGACCTACGAGTCGGAGCGGGTACGGATCGACGGCACGAGCTCGCCGGCCATCTTGTACGATGTGAAGCTGCCACGGCAGCTCGAGGACCATGAGGTTGGTCTGATGCTCAGCCTCGCCGACCAGCACCTCGAACGGGGGCTCCCTTTCGTGGCGCTCGTTCGACAGCAGCGCGGAACCGGCGTCATCGCTGCACGCCACCGCAAGGCTTTTGCCGACTGGTTGGAGGAGCGGCGCGAAGAGCTGACCCGCCAGAAGTTCGCCGTCGTGATCGTGATGCCGGAGGCGATCTTTCGAGCGGTGCTGCGAGTCGTGTACCGCTTTCGGACGCCTCCCCTCCGCACCGTCACCACCTCGGACGTTTCGAGCGGAGTGGCCACGGTTCGCGGCGAGTTCAGGCGGATGGGAGAGCCGATCACGCCAGCGATCGAGACCTTCCTCGACTCCATACCCAGCTAGGAGCCCCGGGTCGTCGGCTTGACCGGCGGACTGAAACGCGTTTCACTTCGGCCCAACTTCGAAGGGACGCGCAGTGGGCATTTCACACGAAATCATTGATGGAATCGCCGAAATCATCGTTGACTATCCTCCGGTCAACGCCATTCCAGTGGGCGGTTGGTTCGAGCTAGCCGAGGTGATCACGGCGGCGGGCAATAACCCGGAGACCCTTGCGGTCATCCTTCGGGCCGAGGGCCGAGGCTTCAACGCCGGTGTCGACATCAAGGAGATGCAGGACACCGAGGGCTTCGAACCGCTTCTCGGGGCCAACCGCGGCTGCTGGGAGTCCTTCAAAGCCGTGTACGAATGCAAGGTTCCCGTCATCACGGCGGTGCATGGCTTCTGCGTGGGCGGCGGCATCGGCCTGGCCGGCAACTCGGACATCCTCATCGCGGCCAAGGGCACCAAGTTTGCGTTGCCCGAGGTGGACCGGGGCGCGCTCGGCGCGGCGACCCACCTCGCTCGCCTGGTCCCGCCGCTCAAAATGCGTGCGATGGTCCTGACCTGCGAAGCGGCGACCGCCGAGGAGCTGCACAACTGGGGCTCCGTCTACGCGCTGGTCGACAAAGATGAGCTCGTCGACAAGGCGAGAGAAGTCGCTCGCACCTTCACCAAGAAGATCCCGCGCGTGGTACGCGTGGCGAAGGAGTGCCTGAACAACATCGATCCGGTCGACGTGAATCGGTCGTATCGGTTTGAACAGGGTTTCACCTTCGAGCTCAACTTGGCGGGCGTGGCCGACGAGGCGCGGGACGCGTTCGTGGAAAAACGCGACCCGGACGCTGACAAGAAGTGAGGTAGCTTCGTGAATGACAAACGTATGACGGCGGATGAAGCCGTCGCCGAGGTCACCGACGGTATGACCATCGGCATCGGAGGGTGGGGCTCTCGGCGCAAGCCGATGGCGTTCATTAGGGCGCTCGTTCGCAAAGGCGTGAAGGATTTGACGGTCGTCTCCTATGGCGGTCCCGATATCGGAATCCTTTGCGCGACGGGGCAGCTCAAGAAGGCGGTGTACGGCTTCGTGTCTCTCGATTCGATCGCGCTCGAGCCGCATTTCCGCAAGGCGCGGCAAAACGCGACGATTGAAGCGGTCGAGCTAGATGAGGGCATGTTCCTTCTCGGCCTCCGCGCCGCGGCGCAACGCCTTCCGTTCTTGCCGACTCGAGCTGGGCTCGGCTCGGACGTCCTGAAGATCAACCCGCACCTCAGAACAGTGAAATCGCCGTACGGCGACGGCGAGGAGCTCGTGGCGGTGCCAGCGTCGAACGTGGACGTTGCGTTCATCCACATGAATCGCGCCGACGCGTCCGGCAACGGCCAGGCTCTCGGTCGTGACCCGTACTTCGACAACCTCTTCTGCATGGCGGCCAAGAAGGCTTTCATGAGCTGCGAGAAGATAGTGCCGACCGAAGAGCTCGTCAGCGGAGGTCCGCTGCAGAGCTTGTTGATCAACCGCATGATGGTGAGCGGCGTCGTCGAAGCCCCAGGCGGCGCGCACTTCACCGAGTGCCCGCCCGACTACGCGAGAGACGAGAAGTTCCAGCGCGAGTACGCGGCGACGGCCAAGGACGAAGACGCGTGGAAGGCATTCCGCGCGAAGTACCTCGACGTGAGCGAGGCCGACTATCAGAAGGCGGTGGCGTCATGAGCAACACCGAAGCCACACGCGCCGACGTTTGCGCTCTAGCCGTTGCGGAGTGTTTCCGCGACGACGGGGAGATCATGGCCAGCGCCATGGGGGCCACGCCGATCCTGGGCGCCCGCCTGGCCAAGAGGACGTTCGAGCCCGACCTGCTCATGACGGACGGGTTCAACCTGATCCTGCGCCGCGCGTTACCGCTCGGGGCCAAGCCCTCCGACGACGACATCGAAGGCTGGATGCCGTTTGGAGCCGTCTTCGACACGCTCTGGTGGGGGCGCCGTCACGTCATGATGGGCGCATCCCAGATCGATCAGTTCGGCAATCAGAACATCGCGTGCATTGGTCCCTGGGAAAACCCCAAGGCGCAGCTTCTCGGCGTGCGCGGTGCCCCAGGCAACACGATCAATCACGTAACCAGCTACTGGGTTCCGAATCACAACGCCCGGGCATTGGTGGCGAAGGTCGATATGGTGAGCGGCGTGGGATACGACCGTGCCGCCGCCCTCGGCCCCGAGGGGAGCCGATTTCACGAGATCCGTCGAGTGGTGACCAACCTCGGTGTGTTTGATTTCAACACCCCCGACCACCGCATGCGGTTGGTTTCGCTGCATCCGGGCGTAGAGCTTCAGCAGGTCATCGACAACACGGGCTTCGAGCTCGTGATTCCCGACGGGGTGGACACGACCCCGGTACCGACCCCAGAGGTCATTGGAGTATTGCGCGAGCTCGATCCGCAAGGTTATGCGCAGAAAGAAGTCGTAGTATGAGCGCTCAGAAGAGGACTACGAAGGCGCCCGCGAAGAAGCGCCAGTCCGCGGCTCCGAAGGCTCCCAAAGCCGCGGCGAAGAAGAAGCGCAAGGCCGCGCCGCTCAAAGCGAACGCCAAAGCGAAGCCGAAGGCCGCAGCCCGTCAGAGCAAGCCGCCGGTCCGCGTGCACAGCGCCGAGGCCGCCCCTCGCAAGAAGGCCGCGAAAGGTAAGTCGGCGCTGCACACGCGAATCTGCGACATGTTCGGCATCGAGTACCCGATCATTCAGACCGGGATGGGCTGGGTCTCGGGTGCGAAGCTCACGTCGGCGACCAGCCAGGCGGGGGGGGCGTGAACATGCGTGCCGATCAATCGGACGTCATGAAGCGTGTCCAGCTTCTCATCCGCGAGAAGATCACCGTTGCGAGCTTCGCGCAAGCGCCGGGCGAACGCGTCATCAAGACGCTCAAGGACGCCGGGATCTTGACGATGCCGACGATCGGCGCCCGGCGTCACGCCGAGAAGGTGCAGGCCTGGGGCGTCGACGCCGTGATCGCGCAGGGACAAGAGGGTGGCGGGCACACGGGGCAAATTCCGACCTCGATTCTGATTGCGGACGTGTCGGCAGCCGTCGACATCCCGGTCGTGGGCGCCGGAGGCTTCCGCGACGGCCGCGGGCTGGTGGCAGCTTTGGCGCTCGGAGGAGAGGGCATCGCAATGGGGACGCGCTTCTTGCTCACGCAGGACAGTCAAGTGCCCGACCACGTGAAGCAGGTCTACCTCGACACCAAGGCGAACGGCACGATCGTGACCAAGGCGGTCGACGGACACCCGCAGCGCGTGATCCGAACTTTCCTCATCGACCAGCTCGAGAAGGCGAACCCGCTGACTCGGTTCCCGCGCGCGGCCCTCAACGCCCTGTCCTTGATGAAGGTCACCGGAACCTCGTTGCCTGAGCTGCTCGAAGAAGGCATGGCGATGAAGCAGAACCAAGAGCTCACCTGGGCACAGCTCGCAATGGCCGCCAACGCGCCCATGCTGACCAAGGCGTCGATGGTTGACGGGAGGGTCGAGGCGGGCATCCTGCCGACGGGTCAGATCGCCGGCGTCATCGAGGAAATTCCAACCGTTGCAGAGCTCCTCCAACGCATCATCGCCGAGGCGGAAGAGACGCTCGAGCGGCTGGGCGCGTGAGGGCGCTCGATGGACCTCAACTTTACCGATTCTGAGAACGCCTTTCGGCAAGAGTGCCGAGCGTGGCTCGAAGCGAACGTGCCCCGCGAGTCGCTGCCTTCGGGCGACACCAAAGAAGGCTTCGCGCTGCACCTCGAGTGGGAGCACAAGCTCTTCGATGCAGGCTGGGCGGCGGTTTCCTGGCCCAAGCAGTACGGCGGGCGCGAGGCCACGCTCTTCGAGTGGCTGATCTTCGAGGAGGAATACTACCGCGTTGGCGCGCCGAGCCGCGTCACCCAGAACGGCATTTTTCTCTTGGCGCCCACCTTGTTCGAGTTCGGAACCGACGAGCAGAAAGAGCGCATCCTCCGCCCGATGGCGCGGGGCGATGTTGCCTGGGGCCAGGCCTGGTCGGAACCGAATGCCGGCAGTGACCTTGCGTCGCTCAAGAGCACCGCGCGTCGCGTCGATGGCGGCTGGCGACTGACCGGCCAGAAGACCTGGTCCACCCGGGCTGTGTTTTGCGACATGGCGTACGGCTTGTTCCGCACCGATCCCGAGCAGACGCGCCACCGAGGGCTGACATACTTCATGTTCCCGCTGGACGTCGAAGGTGTCACGGTGCGGGGCGTCGATCGTCTCGATGGCGACGAGGGCTTTGCGGAGATTTTCCTCGAAGACGTGTTCGTGCCCGACACCGAGATCATCGGCGAGGTGAACAAGGGGTGGGGGGTTGCCATGGCTACCACGAGTTCCGAGCGAGGGCTGAGCCTCCGGAGCCCCGGGCGGTTCGTGGCGACTGCGGCCCGCCTAATCGATCTCTACCATCGCTACCGCGATCGCTCTGACCCCGTCCTACGCAACGAAGTCATTCAGGCGTGGATGGACGCTCAGGTGTACCGCTGGTTCACGTTCCAGACGGTCACTCGCATGGCGCAGGGCGAGTCGATCGGACCCGACTCCAGCATGAACAAGGTGTTTTGGTCCGAGATGGACGTGCGCACGCACGAAACCGCCCTCGCGATCATCGGCGACCTGCTCGAGCTCGACGAGGGCGCGGACGGCGCGGTCGATGGGGGCCACTGGATGAAGGGCTTTCAGTTCGCCCTTGCGGGCCCGATCTACGCGGGCACCAACGAGATCCAACGTAACATCATCGCCGAGCGCGTCCTCGGTCTTCCGCGGAAATAACCCATGCGTTTCGCTTTCACAGATGATCAGAAAATGCTTCGCGATACGGTACGCGAGGTCTTGCAGCGCGAGTGTGCGCCCGAGGTCGTTCGTGCGGCGTGGGAAGGTCGCCCCGAAGGTGTTCGCGCAGTCTGGGACACCCTCGCCGAAACAGGCGTGATCGGCATGACGGCCTCGGAAGATGCGGGCGGCATGGCGATGAGCGAGCTCGACCTGGTGCTTCCGCTCGAGGAGATGGGATACGCAGCATTGCCTGGTCCGATCGTCGACACAGTCGCGGTTGGAATTCCGCTTCTCGAGGCTGCTGGCACCGATGCTCAAAAAGAGCGTTGGCTTGGTCCTGCGGCGGCTGGCGAGGCGCGCATCGTGGTTTCCTTCGAAGATCAAGCGCTCGTTCCGCACGCGGCTTCTGCCCATGTGCTGATCATACAACGGGGTGGGGTGGCGTACTGCGTTCCCGTCGCAGAGGCTTCAATTAGCCCGGAGCAGTCGGTGGACCGCGCTCGCGAGCTTGGTCGCGTGGCTTTCGAAGCTAGCGCGCAATACCAGATGCGAGATGACGTGGATACGGCAGCGCTGTTTGCTCTCGGTCGTGAACGCGCCGCGCTGGGCACGGCTGCCCAGCTCATCGGGCTCTCGCGCCGCATGCTGGACATGGCGGTCCAGTACGCGAAAGACCGGGAACAGTTCGGCAAGCCGATCGGCGCGCAGCAAGCGATCAAGCACCGGCTCGCCAACGCGCTCATCGAGCAAGAGTTCGCGCGGCC
>JAFDFW010000299.1 GCA_019309605.1 Deltaproteobacteria bacterium
TTGGCTGAAAAGCATCGCGTCGTGATCGCGACCGGGGGACTGGGACCGACCTCCGACGACCTCACCAGCGCGGCTGCTGCCAAGGCAGCCGGGGTGCAGCTGCGCCGCGACGAAACTGTCGTCGAAGGGATTCGTCAGAAGTTCAAAGCGTTTGGGCGGCTGATGCCCGAATCGAACGCGAAGCAAGGTGACTTCCCGGAGGGCGCCGACATCCTGTCAAACCCCACTGGCACGGCGCCAGGGTTTGCGATGGTGCTAGGCCAGGCGCGCTTCTTCTTCGTTCCGGGCGTGCCCCGCGAGATGGAGCAGATCTTTTACGAATCGATCGTTCCGGCGATCGCCGCGCTGGCCGAGCCGCTAACCCATCAGGTGCATCTGAGGACGTTCGGCATGACCGAGTCGGGCGTCGCCGAGGTGCTCGCTGGCCTCGAGAAGGCGCACGATGGGTTGACGCTCGGCTATCGCGCGCACTTCCCTGAGATCGAGGTGAAGGTCCACGTCCGTGCGGATTCGGTGGCAGAAGCCGAACGGCGCTCCGATTTGATCGCCGACGAAGTGCGCGTGCTTCTCGGTGATGCTGTGTTTGGTGGCCGCGCCGAGTCCTTTGCAGAAGTCGTCGGCAAAGCCCTTCGGGACAAGGGCAAGACCCTCGCGGTCGCCGAGTCGTGTACGGGGGGACAGGTGGGGGAAATGCTGACCCGCGTGCCGGGCGCGTCCGACTACCTGCTGCTTGACGCGGTCGTTTACGCGAACAGCGCCAAGCAGACCGTCCTCGGGGTGACTCCCGAAGTGTTGCGCGCGCATGGTGCGGTGAGCTCGGAAACTGCCGCGGCAATGGCGGAAGGAGCGCTTCGGGTTGCGGGAGCCGACATCGCCGTGTCGATCACGGGCGTGGCCGGGCCTGGCGGTGGCACCGACGACAAGCCCGTCGGGACCATATGGTTTGGTTTGGCGCGCAAGGGTGAGCCGACCGTCACCAAGCACCGGAAGCTTCCCTGGGGGCGAGACCGCGTGCAGACCTTGTCCGCGTACGTCGCGCTTGAGCTCGTCCGGCGCGCCGCCCTAGGTCGCGACCTCGACCTCGCCTCGCGCTGAGTCGGTCGGTCTGCTCTCGCAGCGCGGGGCTGGCCGGGGTAGGGTACGGTCCTATGCAGGTCCGGGGGGCCTCATCGGGCACTTTCCCGATCACAAACTTGACTACCCGAATGAAGCCGACTAGACGGGTGTTCAGGTAATTCACTCAAAGGAATCCGCGCCATGGCCGACTCGAATCGCGAAAAAGCCCTCAACTTAGCCCTTGGAACTATCGAGAAAGCCTATGGAAAGGGCTCGATCATGCGCCTCGGGGATGCCGCCGCCAGGTTGAAGGTGCCGGTCACTTCTAGCGGGGCGATTTCCCTCGACCTCGCGCTGGGCGTCGGGGGCTACCCGAGGGGCCGCATCGTCGAGATCTATGGCCCGGAGTCGAGCGGCAAGACGACTTTGACCCTCCATGCGATCGCCGAGTGCCAGAAAAATGGCGGCATCGCGGCCTTCATCGATGCTGAGCACGCCCTCGACCCGAGCTACGCCCGCAAGCTGGGCGTCAACGTCGACGAGCTCCTCGTCAGCCAGCCCGACCATGGCGAACAAGCCCTCGAGATTACCGACACGCTGGTCCGCTCCGGTGCAGTGGACATCATCGTCATCGACTCGGTCGCGGCCCTGGTGCCCCGTGCGGAGATCGAAGGCGAGATGGGTGACACCCATGTCGGTCTTCAGGCGCGCTTGATGAGTCAGGCGCTTCGAAAGCTCACCGCCAACCTTCAGAAGAGCCAGGCCACCCTGTTCTTCATCAACCAGATCCGCATGAAGATCGGCGTGATGTTCGGGAGCCCCGAAACAACCAGCGGCGGCAACGCGCTCAAGTTCTACGCGTCGCAGCGCCTCGACATTCGCCGCATCGGCACGATCAAAGTCGGCGAGACCGCGGTCGGCAACCGCTGCCGTGTCAAGGTCGTCAAGAACAAACTCGCCCCGCCGTTCCGTCTTTGCGAGTTCGATATCCTCTTCGGTAAGGGCATCAGCCGCACCGGCGACGTGCTCGACCTCGGCGTCGAGGCAGGCATCATCAACAAGTCCGGCGCTTGGTACAGCTACGGTGAAGAGCGCGTCGGCCAGGGCCGCGACAACGCGCGAACCTTCCTTGAAGAGCATCCCGACATCCTCGCGGCGGTTGAACGCAAGCTGCTTCAGGAGCACGGGCTCATCGAAGAGGACGTGCCCAAGGCACCGAAGGCGGAAGCCAAGGTGCCGGCGGCTGCGCCCGTCAAGGAGGCCGTAGCCAAGCGCGCCCGGCCTAACTGAACGCCTTTTCCGGACTCTTCGCCGGCGATTTTGTCAACGCCGAAATCTTGTCGAAAGAAGACCCCAAGTCGCTGAGATCACAGGGCTTTTACTAAAAGTAAGCATTGACTTTGGAGTCGGGTTTTGCTATACAGATGATGTGCATGTAGTTGTTTGCACACGCAACGACGAACAGCTTCCTGGAACAGCTTCTTGCCCGCGCTCCCGGCGCGGGTTTTCGTCGTTTTTGAGGTTGGTTTGAGGACGGGAGAGTGGCTTCATGAGCTTTAGCATTGGTGACAAAGCAGTTCATCCTGCTCACGGGGTCGGTGAGATCACGCAGATCGAAGAGCGGTTGATCGGTTCCGACAAAATCGACTTCTACATCCTCAAGCTCTTGAACGGGAAGTCGGGCACCATCCGCGTCGCCCTGAACGCGGTCGACCGAGTGGGTCTTCGGCAGGTCATGTCGCGCAGCGCCGCCAAGACGGTGCTCGATGAGCTCAAAAAGGACGGGATGGCGGTGACCTCGCAGCCGTGGAACCGGCGCTACCGTGAGTACACCGAGATGCTCAAGAGCGGTTCTCCAATCAAAGTCGCTAAAGTCTTGCGCGATTTGTCGAAGATACGCGCCGAAAAAGGCGAGCTCAGCTACGGCGAAAAGAAGCTGATGGAGCAAGCCCGCAAGCTCCTGATCACCGAGCTAGCCCTAGCGCGCCGCGTCCGCGAAGAAACAATCGAACGCGACCTAGAAGCCATCCTCAACTAGCGTGAGGCCTTCTCGTCGTGGCCCGATTGGCCGAAGCGTTTGGAGAGCTCGCTGAACAGGTCTCGGAGGGGGACCTGGCGAAGGACTAGGCCTACCAGCAAGTGGTAGATGACGTCACCGGCTTCCGAGGCGACCCGGTCGTCGGATTCGCCGATCAGAGCCTGACCCAGCTCCGCTGCTTCCTCGCGGATCTTGGCGTCGATCGTCGCCGGCCCGGCGTCTAGCAGCGATTTGGTGTAGCTCTTGCCGCCGTCTGAAGCCTTGCGCTCCTGGAGTGTGCGTTCGAGGCGGAGGAGGGTGGGGGCCGCGCCGTCGCCGCCCGCTTCGACGAGATTGCCTTCAGCGTCCAAGCGCCGAAAGAAGCAAGTCTGCGCACCCGTGTGGCAGGAGGGGCCGGCGGGATCGACCATGTAGATCAGCGTATCGCCGTCGCAGTCGACCCACACACTGCGAACCCCAAGCGTGTTGCCGCTGCTCTCACCCTTCTTCCAGAGCTGCTGGCGCGACCGGCTGTAGAAGTGGGCAAGCCCGGTGCTCAGCGTCCGCTCGATCGCGATCCGGTCCGCATACGCCATCATCCGGACCTCACCCGTCTCGGCGTCTTGCGCGATGACGGCGACGAGGCCCTGGGAGTCGTAGTTGAGGGCGGCTAGGGACATGAGCGTGGGGTACGCCAGGATCACGGGGACCGCAACTGTGTCGGTGGCAGGGACAGTGTCAGTGTCAGTGGCAGCGCCAGTGACAGCGCCAGTGGCAGCGCCAGCGTCAGTGACAGCGCCCGCGTCACTGGCCGTGTGATGTGACTTGGTCATCGTGCTCTCCTTTTTTGCGAGTGAGTGGGGGCGGGCTTCGCCCTTTCGGGGAACCCCACTCCCTCGCAAAAAAGGAGATC
>JAFDFW010000300.1 GCA_019309605.1 Deltaproteobacteria bacterium
CGGTGCGGTCTTCGGGCCGGTCTCGCCCGTGGCGATGATCTTCTCGTAGACCTTGGCCTTGGCCGTGCCCTTGGCGACGAGCGCCTTGGCCTTGGCGAGCTCCTCATCGATCACAGCGGTGAAGGCTGGGAGCGGCTGAGCGCCGCGCAGGTTACGACCGTTGATGAAGAACGCCGGGGTGCCACGGGCGCCCAAGCTGCTGGCGAGCGCCTGCTGCTCTTGGATCGTCTTGGCGTACTTGTCGTCCGCGAGCGCCTTCTTGAACTTGGCCGCGTTCAGCCCGAGCTCCTTGGCCCAGGCCTCGAGGTTGTCGGCCGTCAGGGCTTTCTGGTTCGCGAACATCTTGTCGTGCATCGCCCAGAAGGCCTTGTCGCCCTTCTGTGCGTGGGCTTCGAGAGCGGCGTTGGCCGCGGGCTTGGCGTTCTTGTGGAAGGGGAGCGGGTTGTTCATCCAAACGATCCGAACGTCCTTGCCGTACTTGTCGATCACTGACTTGAGGGTCGGTCCCACGCGGCTGCAGAACGGGCACTCGAAGTCGCTGATCTCGACGATGGTCACGAACGCGTCGTCCGGACCCTTCTGCGGCTCGTCGCCCTTGAGCGGGACCTTGTACACGGCCTTGGGGTCCGGCTGACCCGGCTTCGCGGCCGCCGGCTTGGCAGCTGCTGCCTTGGTGAGACCGTCCTTGGTCACCGTGGCGTACATCTGCTCCTTCTTCACGCCTGCTTTGAGGAGACCTTCAGCCGTCGCGATCTCTTCGTCGATGATCTTCTTGAACGCAGCGATTGGCTGCGCGCCACGCAGGGTGCGGCCGTTGACGAAGAAGTACGGCGTTCCCCTGGCGCCGACCTGCGCCGCCAGGGCCTGGTCAGCCTGGATTGCCTTCGTATGCGTACCCTCGTCGAGAGCTTTCTTCACGCCCGCCATATCGAGACCGGCCTTCTCGGCGTAGCCTTCGAGCTCCGCGCGTCCAAGTGCCTTCTGGTTCGCGAAGAGCACGTCGTGCACCTCCCAGAACTTCGCGCTTCCGCCCTGCGCGTTGGCTTCCATCGCCACGGCAGCCGCGGGGCCCGCGTTGGGGTGGAACGACAGCGGGTTGTTACGCCAGACGATGCGGACTTTGTCGCCGTACGTGTCCAAGACTTCCTTCGTCGTCGGCAAGACCCGAGAGCAGAAGGGGCATTGGAACTCGCTGAACTCGACGATGGTGACCAGTGCGTCCTTGGGCCCCTTGGAGGGCATGGCGTCGGTGACGGGAATCTTGAACCGCTCGACGTCGCCCGGGACTACAACGTCCGCGGCCTGCGCCTCTTCAGCGACCCCGGTGTCCGTACCGGACCCCGAACCCACGACGTGTCCGAGTGCGAACCCGCCGATGGCCATTACGATGGCCAATAGAATTGATGAACCTTTACTCATATCTTTATCCTCCCACCGCGACGACGCGGCGAGCTTGAAACAAACTCAACGTTCGAATGAACAACCAAATGCCGGGACGACCGCCCAAGAAAGGCGGCCGGTGCTAGCGAGGTGGTCGTTCGACTCTGCGTGAATGTTCGGCCCGCGCGTCTCCGTCGACCCGGACATCCCATTGGATGCCCGTGCGGGGAGGCGCGTTCCAACGAATCGGTTCAGCAAAGCTCATGGCCACGGGGACGAGCGTGTTGCCCGAGGTGCCGTGTGTGCTCGCAGGCATGCAGCGTGGGTCGTCCGACCGCTCGCACCACAAGGGCGGCGCGACAGGAGCCTCGCGCATCTGTGCGGTGCCGCTGCAACCCTCCGCCGAAAGCTGTTCGCACGGGCAGTCAGCTGCACCGACCGACGCAGCGTCGAGCAACAGTATCGCCGCGACGGCCAGGACCTGGAGGAGGGTTCTCATGAAGGCGAAGTCAAAGTGTACTGCTCTGATGGGCGCCTGCAAGACGTCGTGCAAGAAGTTGTGGAGCCGAAAGCGCCGACAGGGGGTGAAACCGGGGGTGGTGATGTCGGATAGTGGGAGAGGAGAGAGTACAGTTTGGTGTTCGGTTTCACCCCCCGTAGCTCATGGGGTGAACGCCGGGTCTGGGGGGTCTATTCCATCGAGGAGGCAGGTTGGGCAACTGCGTCCGGAAACCCTGGGATTGTTTCCCTCAACAGGCGTTCGAGGGCCTCGAAGCCAGGAGCCTGTCCCAGCGCGCGTCCAACGTAGACGAGGCTTTGAGGGTACCACTGCAGGAAGTCGGGGTTCTCGCGGACTCGATCGATGTAGATGAAGCGACCGGCGTCTTTGAGCTTGCGATGGAGCGCGACGAGCCAGAATTCCCGGCGTAGCGCCGAGGGCTGGATACGACGCAGTGCGGCATAGCGTTCGATCATCGATTCCTGCAAGTCCAGGTCGAGGGATACGTAGGAATCGCAGAGTAGGGCGACGAGGTCGTACACCCGAGGTCCGAGCATCGCATCCTGGAAATCGATGAGGGTGAGCGCGCCGCCGGGCCCAACCATCAGGTTCTTCGATTGATAGTCTCGGTGCACGAAGCCATAGGGCATCGCCTCGATCTCGTGCACGAGCGTCGAAAATCCAGCGGCAACCGTCGCTGTTTGCGCGGCGTCGAGGGGACCGAATAAGGCCTCGAGCCCCCACGCCCGAAAATGATCGAGCTCCCAGTCGAGCAACTCGCGGTCGAAACTGCGTTGCGAAACGATTGAGGCGCTCGGTAGATCGACGCATCGTTCGTGTAGGTCGGCGAGCAGATCGACCGCGGCCCCGTAGAGTCGCTGCCAGTCCGAGCGTGGCGTGCGACGCAGCTGTTGCTCGAAGGTCAGGTCGCCGAGGTCCTCGAGCAGGATGATCCGATTCGTGAGGTCTTCGACGTAGATCGACGGGACCGGAAGGCCCTTCGACTCGAGGAGCTCGGCCACTTCGAGAAACGGCAGCCGCTGATTGTCGGGCTGTTTGCCCCCCTCGTCGCTTTTGAAAGCGTCTTCGGGCAGCAGCATGGCAATGATGCTTGCGGGACGGCCGGTGGGAGCATCTGCTACGCGCACGCGAAAATAGCTTCTCGTCGATGCGTCCCCTCGCAACTTGATGACCTCGGTCGAGAGCAGGGGCTCTCCGTACAGCTCTCCGAGGGCTCGGTTGAGGTTGGGCGGCGTCATTGGCGGGCGCAGCGTACGTCAGTTGGGCGAGTTTGCGAAGAGAGGTATCTTCCACGCGTGAGCACGGAGCCAGGAGCCATTGGTCTCGGCAGCACATTGGCTGACCGCTACGAGCTGGTCGCGGAAGTAGCCCGTGGAGCGGTGGGCGATGTGTTCGAAGCGCTCGATCGCGTCGAGGGATCCAAAGTTGCGGTCAAGGTTCTGCGCGCCGAGTACCTCGCCGACGAGTCGATGCGAAGGAGGTTTCGCAGGGAAGGGGCAGTCCTCAAGGCCCTCGACCACCCGGCCATCGTCCGGCTGCTCGAGCTTGGGATCAACGACGATGGAGTGGTCTTCCTCGTGACCGAGTATGTCGAGGGCGAGACGCTCGCGGAGCGTTTGTCGAGAGGCTCGCTTCCCATCGAGGAGGTAGATGCCTTGATCGACGCGCTTTGTGATGGGTTGGGCGCCGTTCACCAGCATGGCGTCCTTCACGGAGATCTCAAGCCCGCGAACGTCGTCTGGCCCGAAGACGGAGCTCCTCGCCTCGTGGACTTTGGTGCGTCGAAGATCCTCGGTCTCGATCGGCTGACAGCCACGGGCGAGGTCAGCGGGACTCCGGCCTACATGGCGCCCGAGGTGCTGACTGGAAAAGCGGATGTCGATCAGCGTATCGATGTCTATGGACTTGGCGTCGTCCTCTACGAGGCGCTGAGCGCGAAGAAGCCCTTTCACGACGGGCACGTTGGCCGACTCATGATGAAGATCGACGCGGGCGACTGCCTTCCTATCGACACCGTCGCCGACATTCCAGACGCGATCGCCCGGCTGGTCGGCAAGGCCATGCATCGCCACAAGCAAGAGCGCTAGAGCGGCGCGGAGGCCATTCGAGCGGTGTGTGAAGCGGTCGGAATGCCTGAGCCAGGCGGCTGGGGCCCGTTCTTCGATGTCGTGCAAGCCTGGGACGCGCGAACGGATCTCACGTCAGCCCGCACCGACACCGAGCTTGCCGAGATCTTGTTTCTCGACGCCGCGCACCTGATTCGAGCGGGATGGCCCGAGCCATCGGCTTCGCTGGTCGATATCGGCGCAGGGGTGGGCGCCCCGACGATCCCGATCCTGCTTTCGGATGAGACGCTCAACGGGACTCTCGTCGAGCCAAGGCGGATTCGG
>JAFDFW010000301.1 GCA_019309605.1 Deltaproteobacteria bacterium
AGGTGGTCAGGCTTGTCGGGGATCAGGATGCGCACGTCCACGCCGCGCAGCCCCGCTAGCTGCAGGGCGACGATCACCGAGTGTTCGGGGACGAAGTACGGGCTGGCGATCCAGATACGCTTCTGGGCCGAGTTGATCGCGTGGACGAACATCAAGTTGGCGGTTTCGAGCTCGTCGGCCGGGCCGGTGGGGATGATCAGCACGCGCGCGTCACTGCCGTCGGGCGCGGGTTGAGCAGTCCAGTTGAGCTTGGGTAGCGTGTCGGTAGCCCAGAACCAGTCTTCCATGAACGAGATCTGTGCCTTCAAAACCGCAGGGCCTTCGATGCGCACATGCGTATCTCGCCAGTGGCCGAATTTCGGGTCCTTGCCGAGGTACTCGTCACCGACGTTGTGCCCACCGATCCAGGCTACGCGGCCGTCGGTGACGACGATCTTGCGGTGATTCCTAAAGTTGAGTTGGAAGCGGTTGCGGCTTCCCTTGCGGGTATTGAACTCGTTGACTTCCACGCCTGCGTCCCTGAGATCCTGTTTGTAGCCGTTGGGCAGCGCATGGCTTCCGATCTCGTCGTAAAGAAAATAGACGCGAAGCCCCTCCTTGGCTTTCGCGATCATATGGTCCTTGAGCGCACGTCCGAGGCCGTCGTCGTGCACGATGTAGAACTGAACCAGGACGTACTCCTTGGCCTGATCGATCCCCGCCAAGATGCTCTTGAATGTTGCATCGCCGTCGATCAGCAGCTCCACTGCATTGCCACGCAGCAACGGCATGTGCGCCAAGCCTTCCCCCGCGGTCACCGCTTCCAACCGGTCGGCCTCCGGGACACGGTACGGAGCAACCGTCTCGATCAGCTCTCGCTCGATCCGGTCATTGCGGTCGTCCTTGGTGCGCCGGGCCACCACGTACCCTTGGAACTTGCTTCGACCAAACACCCAATACGCAGGCACCGCGAGGTACGGAAAGGTGTTGAGGCTCACCGCCCAAGCGATAGCGCCTTGCGATGTGCGCGTGCTCATCACCGCGTGAATGGATGAGGTGAACCCCAATACGTGAAAAAGCACTACCAGTGCGGCGGTCATTCTTCTCTTCCTCGTCTTCGGTCGCGTCGACTCGCCATTAGGCATCGGAAGCCTAGCTAGTTATCGGCTCGGATGCGTTCTGTCTAGAGGGCTTGGCTGGCATGCAAGCGGGCCCTGGTGTAATCAGCTCGGACGAAGATGCAGCACATTCTCCATCGCAGCGAGCTCTGCGTAGCTACGGTCGCTCTCGCGGTCACCGCGGGCCTGGCGGGGCCGCCACCGGCGCGCGCCCAGGACGCTCCTCCACAACCTGACGTCGCTGCGCCCGAGGAGCCCAAAGAGGTCACGAGTGCCGACTTCGCCATTCAAGCCAGTGCGGTCGAGGAGCGCCTCTCGCAGATCCACGCCGAGATGTCGGTCATCGATATTCGGCAGCAGGTCAACGACGCGCTCGATGAGATCGACGCCCAAGGCTTGGAGCTTCGTGACCAATTCGACGCGCTCGAAACCCGCCGGATGATGATTTCGGAGATCAATGCCTTGCGGGCCCAGCTCGAGCTCTTGAATGCGCGGATCAAGAGACAGATCGACAAGCTCGGTGTCTATGGCGGGGAGCTCGAAAAGCTGGCAACTCAAAACGAAGAGGACATCGAAATTTGGACGAAAGCGCTGCGCCTCGTGAGGCGCGCGTCGGTGCCGAAGCCCGTCCGAGATCGCACCGCTTCGATTCTTCACGGCCTCCGCGAGGGCCAGACGGAGCTGAACGAGAACATGAATGAGACGCTCGCGATTCAGTCGCGGGCACTGGACGTCCGGGACAAAATTCGTGCTGCCCAACAGGCCGTGGTCCTCGCGCAGGGCAAACAGGCCGAACAGATTTTCAAGCGGCAGGAACCGCCACTATGGAGCACGGCTACCGTTTTCGACGACCAAGAGGGCGAAGAAGGCGAAGAAGCCAAGCAAGAGGGCTATGGCATTCACGTCTCCTGGCCGGCCCTGACGAGCCACTTGCGTACGGAGCGAAGCATCTTGCTCCTCGAGCTCTTCCTCGTTCTCGTTTTCGGATGGCTGTTCGTGCGGGTCCGAGCCGCCCTGGCCGATAGAATCGACAAGCGGCAAAAGGATGCTGGAATCGGCTGGGAGGACCGAGCCGCCGAAGCTGTGCGCCACCCTTGGGCAGCAGCGCTCTTGCTAGCACTCGCCTCGGCCCGGTTTGTCTATCCGGATCGGGTGGTCGACATGATCATCCTCACCTGGGTCGTCGCGCTCCCGATCTGGTTCGTCGTCTACAAGGAAATGGTGCCCGCAAGCTTTCAGCGGGGGCTCATTGGGCTCGGTCTGCTCGCGACCATCCATATCGTGGTCACGCTGGTCTCCGGGCACCCCAGCGTAGAGCGGGCCTTGCTCTTTCTCGAGCTGCTGCTGGTCTCCGTCAGCGCAGGGTGGCTGGTTCGCTTCTGGCGAACCGTCGAGCTTCCGAAGCGCATCCGGCAAGGCCTCTGGTTCGCTATCGCGAGCTTCTGGACCAAACTCGTACTGCTCTTTTCGCTGCTCGGACTGGGCGCGACCGTGCTTGGCTACACGTACTTCGCAACCGAAGCCGCGGCGGTCGCGATCATCGGGACGATTGCGGGAACCCTCTCTATGGCGCTCGCCCGCATCGTCGAGGCACTGATCTCGACTTCCGTGCACTTAGGCCGCCTGGACGCGTTCCGAATGGTTCGCGCGAATCGAGATGTCACCACGAGAGAACTGAGCCGGGGGGTTCGGCTGGCTGCCGTTGCACTGTTCGTCTGGTCGCTGGCGGACATGACCTCCGGTTGGAGACCCCTGGGGCGCGTGCTCCATCGTGTGCTCACAGCGGACCTCGGACTCGGGCTCGCTGAGACAGGCGTGACCTTGAGCGACCTGCTCGCGTTCTTCTTCATCCTGTGGTTGAGCTGGGTGACCGCGCGGTTCGTGAGCTTCGTTCTCGGAGAGGAAGTCCTTCCCCGTCTTCACATGCGGGACGGAGTCCCTTACGCACTGACGACCTTTACCCGATACGCGATCATCGCGATCGGCTTCGTGGCGGCCGTTTCGATGATCGGAATGCCGGTCGACCGGCTCACGATCGTTCTGAGCGCGCTCGGCGTGGGCATTGGCTTCGGCCTGCAGGGCCTCGTCAACAACGTCGTTTCGGGGTTCGTCCTTCTGACGGAGCGGCCGATTCGCCTGCGAGACAAGATTGAAATCGAAGGCGTGCTCGGCAACGTGAGCAGCATCGGAATTCGGGCGAGCATGATTCGCACCTTCGATGGCGCCGAAGTCATCGTGCCGAACGGGGATCTCATCTCGCAGCGCGTCGTCAACTGGACGCTGTCGGCCCGAAGGCAACGGGTCATCATCCCGGTGGGCGTCGCCTACGGAACTGATCCGAACGAGGTGCTCAGCATTCTGAGAAGGCTCGCGGCCGAGAATGAAAAGGTCTTCAAGGCCCCGGCGCCGCTAGCGCTGTTTCGCGGTTTCGGTGAGAGCTCGCTCGACTTCGAGCTGCGAATCTTCATGGACCCGTCCGATGTGTTGGATGTGCCGAGCGCGGTTACTGTGGAGATCAACGAGGCGCTGAAAGAGGCAGGGATCGAGATCCCGTTCCCACAGCGGGACTTGTACCTACGTGGGGTGCCGGAGGGATTCGCCCTCACTGACGCTGACGCTGGCACTGGCACTGACGCTGGCGCTGGCACTGACGCTGACACTGACGCTGGCAAGGAATAGGAAACTGCACGTCAACCCGGTCCGTATCAAGGTTGATGTGGCCGCACGGCCGGTGCTTTTTGCTTTGTTTTCGAGCCATCGAGGTTAATCCAGCCCCTCCCCTCGCTACCAGAGCGTGGACGCACCGTAGGAAGAGACGAGACTGTCCTTCGTGACGAGGGTGAGGCTGCCGCGAAGCGCTTGAGCGACGAGCATGCGGTCAAACGGG
>JAFDFW010000034.1 GCA_019309605.1 Deltaproteobacteria bacterium
ATGCGCGCCGGCTCGTTGCCGCCATCCACAGCCAAGATGTCGAGACAAATACTCTCGGCTTGCTCAGGGTCGTTGAGCAGGCGGTAGTGCTCAGCCCGATCGACGGCCCGATCGACGGCGTCGGTGGAAATTCGTTTGAGGGCGAAACGTTCTGTCATCGTGACTGCTCCTCGGTACGTGTCTTGGTCCGCACCTTACGCCCGGCGAAGAGCCGAGCCAAGCGCGCAAGCGGATCGTAGTATCGATCCACGACGCGTTCCTTGAGGGGAATGATGCCGTTGTCGGTGATGTTGATGTGCTCCGGGCACGTTTCCGTGCAGCACTTCGTGATGTTGCACATCCCCGAACCGTATTCCTTTTTGATCTCGGGTACGCGGTCGTCGTCGTCCAGTGGATGCATCTCCAGGCTGGCCAGGCGAATCATGAAGCGCGGGCCGACGAACGCGTCCCGGTGGTCGCGGTCGCGTACGACGTGACACACATCCTGGCAGAGGAAGCATTCGATGCACTTTCGGAACTCCTGCACCCTGTCCACATCTTGCTGGTACATGCGGTGCTCGCCATCGCGTCCGCGAGGCTTGGGCTTGAACGGCGCAATTCGCTTGTTTTGCTCGTAGTTCCAGGAAACATCGCAGGTCAGATCCTTGATGATCGGAAACGCCTTGAGAGGCTGCACGGTGATGACTTCCTCTGGCCCGAAGCTGTTCATGCGCGTCATGCACGCGAGCCGCGGCTGGCCGTTGATCTCCATGCTGCACGAGCCGCACTTGCCCGCCTTGCAGTTCCAACGGATCGCGAGGTCATTGACTTGGAGGGCCTGAATGCGATGCAAGACGTCGAGGACGACCATGCCCTCATCGACGTCCGTGTCGTACTGGTTGAACTCACCGCCGCGCGAGTCGCCGCGCCAAATCTTGAACGTGCGTGTGCTCATTCCACTTGACCTCCCTCGAGCTCTTCGAGCGTCGCGTAGCCAATCGCCGCGAGCTTCTTGGGTGGATCGGGGCGCTCCACTTTGTCGACTTGCATCTCGCCGTCCGGCCCTTTCTTCGTGACGACGTTGAAGCGTGCGCACTCCTCGCGCTCTCCTTCAAAGTCGAGCCGCGTGTGCGCGCCACGGCTCTCCTCGCGAATGTACGCGGCCCGCGCCACGGCCTCGCCAACGATCAACAGCGACTTCACCGACAGCGCTTCATGCCAGCCGGGGTTGTACTGACTGGTCCCCGGAGCTTTCAGATTTTGGGCACGCACCTTCAACTCTTTGAGCTGCTCGACCGCTGTCTGTAGTTCTGGTCCTGTCCTGACGATGCCCACATTGGTGCTCATCACGTCTTGGAGCGCCTCGTGCATCAGGTAAGGGTTCTCCCCAGTTTCGCGGTTCAAAATGTCGGTTGCCTCACGGTACGCCGAGATGATCTGTGCGTCGTCGGCACGGGGCGTTGTGCCGAGCTCCGACAGGTAAGCAGCGACCCCAACTCCAGCAAGCCGCCCGAAGACGATGAGGTCAGAGAGGGAGTTGCCGCCGAGGCGGTTCGCTCCATGCAGTCCCGCCGCGCACTCGCCGCATGCGAACAACCCGGGCACGTTGGTCTGCTGCGTGTCCGCGTCGACGCGAATCCCGCCCATGAAGTAGTGAAGCGTCGGGCCAACCTCCATCGGCGTGGTGGTGATATCGACTTCCGCGAGCTCCTTGAACTGGTGATACATCGACGGCAGCTTGCGCTTGATCGAGTCTGCGGGCCGGCGTGACGCGATATCGAGAAACACGCCACCGTGCGGGGAGCCACGCCCAGCCTGCACCTCGGCTCGAATCGCACGCGCAACTACGTCGCGGGTGAGAAGTTCCGGCGGTCGTCGCGCGCTCGGGTCGTCGGGCCACTTGTCTGCCTCGATAATCGTGTCGGCCGTCTCCGGAGCAAAGCGCTTCGGGATGTAGTTGAACATGAAGCGCTCGCCCTTGTTGTTGAGCAAGATGCCGCCGTCGCCGCGAACGCCTTCGGTCACCAAGGTCCCGCGAACCGAGGGCGGCCAGACCATGCCGGTCGGATGGAACTGGGTGAACTCGAGGTCCATCAGCTCTGCGCCCGCTTCGTAGGCCAAGGCCGCGCCGTCGCCGGTGTACTCCCAGGAGTTGCTCGTGACGTTCCAGGCTTTGCCCCCGCCACCCGTCGCCATGATCACGGTGGAGGTCCGAAACAGGACAAATCTGCCTGTGTCACGCCAATAACCCGCGACTCCTGCGATCCGGCCGCCATCGACCAGAAGCCGAAGCGCGGTGCATTCCATGTGGAAGTGGATGCCCTGGTGGACTCCATGATCCTGAAGCGTGCGGATGAGCTCGAGCCCGGTCCGGTCGCCGACGTGCGCGAGCCGCGGGTAACGATGGCCGCCGAAGTTGCGCTGGCTGATCAGCCCGTCTGGGGTGCGATCGAATACCGCACCCCACTCCTCGAGCTCGCGCACGCGTTCCGGAGCCTGCTTCGCATGGAGCTCGGCCATGCGCCACTGATTCAAGAACTTCCCGCCACGCATCGTGTCACGGAAGTGGATCTTCCAGTTGTCTCGCCGATCGACGTTGCCGAGCGAAGCGGCCATGCCGCCCTCGGCCATGACGGTATGCGCCTTACCGAGCAAGCTCTTGGAGATGACACCGGTGTTGAGCCCGCGCGCGCTGCACTCGATTGCGGCGCGGAGGCCCGCTCCGCCTGCACCGATGACGAGCACGTCGTGTTCGAATGTTTGAATCTCGCTGACGTTCATCGATTGCTAGTTCGTCCAAGTATTGAGGTCGGTGATCACGCCCATCGAAACCATCCGTACGTAGAAGTCGGTGAACCCAACCCAGACGAGGCTCGTCCAAGCGAAGTTGGGGTGCCGAGCATTGAGCCAGCTCACCCTTTTCCACGCGCCGTATCGAACGGTCTCTTCGCCGCACGACATGCAGTCCATGCCACCGCCGATGAGGTGCCGAAGCGCATGACATCCGAACGTGTATCCCGCGAGAAACGTTGCGTTGAGGAACAGCACCACCGTGCCGACGCCAATCCCAAACTCCCCATTTCGGAAGAGCGAAATGAAGGCGTCGTAGTAGAGGACGAAGATATACGCGACGGCGAAGTAGAGCGCGTAGCGATGGAGGTTCTGGAAGATGAGCCAGGCGGTCTCACCCCGGTACCGGCCGCCGGCGACCGGGTTTACCGCACATGCGGGGGGCGACCCGGTGAACGCTCGGTAGTACGCCTTGCGGTAGTAGTAACAGGTGAACCGAAAGACGCCTGGGAAGAAGAGAATGAGGAGCGCCGGTGACGCCGGCAGGAAGCTCGGCCACCAGCTGGGCCATCCACCCAGCCACGCATGGGCCAGGGGGGCCGCTCCCGCCGCCGAAGGGTCTGTATAGAGAACCGGCGAATAGAACGGGCTGAGATATGGATTGGCGTAGTAGTTCTCCCCCTGGAACGCCGCCCAGGTGACGTAGATGGAGAAGAGCGTGAGGACGACCACCGTCGTCAATGGAGAGACCCACCATCGATCTTTTCGGGTCGTGGCAGCTGGTCCGGTAGGATGACCGCCGAGTACAGTGAGTTGTCGGATCGACATGGTTCGGCGGACTATACCGAAAGCGCCGGGCGGCGAACAAGTGTTTCCGAGGAGAGTCACCTGATGAAAACGCTGGTTTTGACGCGGTACGACGTCGAGCAGGTCTCGACGATGGGGCTTGCAGTGGCCGCCGTGGAACGCGCGTTCGCCGGATTCGGACGCGGCGAAGCAAGCATGCCGCCCAAGGTCTACCTGCCAATCGAGGACCACGACGGCGACTTTCGAGCGATGCCCGCACGCCTAGGAGACTCCGCGGGGATCAAGTGGGTGAACGTACACGCCCAGAATCGCAAGCGATTCGGCCTGCCGACGGTGATGGCGGTCTACGTGCTCAACGACCCGGCGAATGCCTTCCCGCTCGCCGTCATGGACGGAACACTGCTGACGGCACTGCGCACCGGAGCAGCGGGCGCGGTCGCATCGAAGTATCTCGCGAAAGAGGCACCGAAGACGATCGGCTTCATCGGTTGCGGAGCGCAGGCCTACACGCTGCACGGCGCCCACCAGGTCGTATTCGACGGGTTCGAGAGTCTCGCGCACGATCATAACGCAGCTACCGCGGAACGCTTTGCAGCCCGTGCGGGCGCACGGGTCGTGAGCCTGGAAGAAGCCGCCGGTGCGGACATCGTGTGCACGGCGACACCATCCCGCACACCCTTCCTCCACGCGCAATGGGTCCAACCCGGCGCCCACATCAACGCGATGGGCGCAGACGCCCCAGGCAAACAAGAGCTGAGCGCGGAGACGCTAAAGAGAGCGGCGGTGTACATCGACGATATCCATCAAGCGACCGCAAGCGGCGAGATCAACGTCCCCTTCGCCAACGGCGACTTCACCGTGGACGAAATCGTCGGAACCTTGGGCGAGGTCGTCGCGGGCGTGCAGCCCAATCCGGCACCCGAGACGACGACCATCTTCGACTCGACGGGCCTGGCCATTCAAGACGTATCCCTGGCTCGCGCGATCTACGAAGCCGCCAAGTCTCGATCGATCGGCCGAGAGATCGATCTGCTCGGCGTCGACTCACCGGCGAGGGGTTGATTTGGCGCAAAAATGGGGATTGGCGCGAGTCCAGCGGTAGGCTACCCCGGGTGCGGCGTATCACTTCAATCGCGCTCCTCCTGACCCTGTTCTGTCCCGGCCTAGGTTCCTCTCAGGAAGAGGCCGCTGCATTCCTCGGGGAGCCTGATGCAGCGCGAATTGAAGCATTACGGACGGCGGAGATCTCTGAGGTGACGAAGGGCAGGGGCGGTCGAAGCCTGGCCTTCAAGATTACGCTCGCAGACGGAACGCGTGGCTACTTCAAGCCCAAGCAGGCCTTCTCCGCGGCCCACTGGTACTCGGAGGTGGCGGCGTACTACCTGGACCGCGAGCTCGGTCTGCACCGGGTGCCGCCGACGACGGGCCGCACGTTTCGATGGAGCGCTCTGAAAGAAGCTGCAGGTCGTGACGAGCGGGTGTCCGAGCTCGGGATCGCGCCGGACGGTACGGTGAAGGGCGCGTTCATTTGGTGGATCCCGGAGCCGCTGAAGCGGGTTCGCATGGGCCGCAAGTGGGAGCGGTGGGTACGGATTCAAAAGGCGCTCCCAGTCACGCCGTATCAGCGGCCGGTGGATTATCGAGCCGATCTCAACCGCCGCCCTGGTGTTCGCGAAGCCACCGATCCGAGCCGCCCGATCGCCCAGGCTCCGGACACCGAAGAGCGACCCGCCGAGCTATCCGACCTGATCGTCTTCGACTACCTCACCCAGAACGTCGACCGCTGGGGCGGCGACTTCACCAACGTGCGATCACGGGAACTGGGAGGGCCGTTGATCTACATGGACAACGGGGCCGGCTTCTGGCTCGGGGAGCAGCGGTTGGGGCTGATGGAGGCGCGATTGGAGGCCCTCCAGCGGTTCCGGCGTTCGACCGTCGAGGCTGTGCGAAACCTTGATATCGAGCGGTTTTCGGCCCATTTGCGAGCCGATCCGCTCGCCCCCGTGCTCAACGAAAAGCAGCTCGACGGCCTCGCGCAGCGCCGTCGCGCGGTCCTCGAACACGTGAACGCCATGGTCACTCGCTTCGGTGAAGCCCGGGTATTCGCATGGTAGGTTTCGCTGGTGACCGAACGACTTCGGCTGCCGGCTGAGTGGGAGCCACACGCGGCCTGTTGGCTCGCGTTTCCCTACTTGCAAGAAGAGTGGCCGGGCCATCTTCGCGAAGCGCAAGGTTGCGTCGCGGCGCTGTCTCGTACGATCGCCGAAGCCGGCAACGAACCGGTACAGCTTCTCGTGAAGAACGACGAGGTCGAACAGCGAGCGCGTTCTTTGATCGGCGAGTCGCGCAACGTTCGGTATGTCACGGCCGACTACGGCGACTGCTGGGTCCGTGACACCGCTCCGCTCTTGGGGCACACCGCAAGCGGCGCGCTCGGCGGATTGTGCTTCGGCTTCAACGGCTGGGGAGGCAAGTACGAGATCGCCTTCGATGATGCTGTAAGCAAGTGGCTCACGAATCGGCTCGATGCAAAACGATTCGAGAGTCCCTTGCTCTTGGAGGGCGGCGCGCTCGAGTCCGACGGCCAGGGCACTTTCCTGACGACCGGCTCCTGTACGCTCAACGACAATCGAAATCCTGGGTTGACCCGCGCTGCGTTCGAGGAGGCGTTGTCCGCATTGGTCTCAATGAAGCGTCTGGTCTGGCTCGACCGCGGCTTGGCGCACGATCACACCGACGGGCATGTCGACATGATCGCCCGGTTTGTTGCGCCGGACACCGTGCTTTGCATGAAGGCGAGGCGGGGGGCGCCCAACGCGGAAGTGCTCACGTCGATCGAACGTGATCTGCGCGCGAGCGGCTTGTCCGTCCTCGATCTGCCCGCGCCCCGTGCCGTCGCCGCACCCGACGGCACGCCCCTGCCAGCCAGCTACTGCAACTTCTACATCGCCAACCAGGCGGTGATCGTTCCGGTATACGAGGTCCCGGAAGACCAGACCGCCCTGCGAGAAATCGCAAATGCGTTTCCAGGCCGTGAGGTGATCGGATTGCCAGCCACAGACCTGCTATGGGGAGGCGGAGCGTTTCACTGCGTTACCCAAGCTCAGCCCACCGCATCATGATCCCATCTTCATTGTCGATCGGCATTGTTCAATGCGCCCTCCACGGCGAGCGTGACGAAAACGTCGCGCGCGTCGAAGCGTTGGTGCGCGAGGCGGCGGAGCGGGGCGCGCAGATCATCCTCACCCCGGAACTCTTCGAGGGTCCCTACTTTCCACAGACCGAAGACGAGGCAGCATTCGACCTGGCCGCTCCCCTCGACGGCCACTCCACTGTGGCGCGCATGCAAGCTCTCGCCGCAGACCTCGGGGTGGTCCTCCCTGTCTCGATCTTCGAACGCGCAGGCCAGAGTTATTACAATAGCCTCGTGATCATCGACGCCGACGGAACTGCGCTAGGCATCTATCGAAAGAGCCACATCCCGGACGGCCCGGGGTACGAGGAGAAGTTCTACTTTCGACCTGGAGACACGGGTTTTCGGGTCTGGAATACGCGCTACGGGTGCATCGGGGCGGGTATTTGCTGGGATCAGTGGTTCCCCGAAGCAGCCCGGAGCATGGCTCTTCAAGGGGCTGAGATCTTACTCTACCCAACCGCAATCGGAAGCGAGCCAAACGCACCGGACGACGACACCAAGGCGCCCTGGCAGCGCGCGATGGTCGGACATGCAGTAGCCAACGCCATGCCGGTCGCGGCGGCCAACCGCATCGGCACCGAGGCTGGAATGAAGTTCTACGGGAGCTCTTTCGTGTGCGATCAACGCGGCGACATGGAGGTCGAGCTCGGACGAGAAGAAGAAGCCGTCGCGACCGCTACGTTCGACCGTGAGGCCCTGCGCCGGTACCGCGCGAACTGGGGATTTTTTCGTGATCGCCGCCCAGATCTGTATGGCCGGCTGACGGGAGACGAGCCGGTTGATTGATTCCCTCTACGCCATCGTCGACGCGGAGGTCGCGGAACACCCGTTGGCGCTGACATTCCAAGCCTTGAACGCCGGCTGCGCCATCGTACAGCTTCGCGCCAAGCGGCTCGACGACATGGCGTTCCTCGAAATAGCCAAGCGCATTCGGTCAGCGTGCACCCACGCTGGCGTTCCATTCGTCGTCAATGACCGTGCGGACATTGCGCGCCTCGTTCGCGCCGACGGGCTGCATCTCGGACAAGACGACTTCTCGATCGCAGACGCTCGACGCGTCGTCGGGGACATGCAGATCGGCGTCTCGACCCACACCCTCGAACAGGCAGAAGCCGCAAACGAGGAGGGCGCAGACCTGATCGCCTTCGGCCCCGTCTTTGCGACGGGGACCAAAGAAAACCCTGACCCGGTCGTAGGCCTCCGGGCCCTTGAAGAGGTTTGCCGCAGGGTCTCCCGTCCGCTGGTCGGAATTGGAGGAATTACGCCTGAAAACGCGGGTGAAACACTCCGGGCGGGAGCACGGTACGTTGCCGCGATCTCTGCCCTGCCACGGTTCTTCACAGACGCTTCCTAGGGCGTCAGTGCCCTTCTTCGAAGTACTGAATCGCGGTTTCGATCGCCGCGCCAAGTGCCTGGTTCACCAGCGTAGCGGTCGCGTCTTCACCGCTTCGAAGCGCCTCGTAGTAACGCTGCCGCTCGGTCGCGTGGATCACGACCGGCGGGAAGCCGGCTCGCATGAGGATGAGGTTCATCACCAGGCGAGCAACCTTCCCGCTGTGCCGCGGGAAGGGATAAATGTGCAGCAGTTGATGGTGCACCTTGCTGGCCACGCGCACGGGGTGCATCGTCTTCTTTGTCTCGGGATCCGCCAGCCACTGCACGAGTTGCCGCATGCGGTAGCTGATCTTGTCTGGCTGCGAGATCTCGTGGAAATAAAGCCGGTGAAGCGGCATGTCCTTGCGGTACTTCGGCGGGCCCTTCCCTTCGAGCTCCTCGGGCGCAAGCTGAGCGAAGAGCTTTTTGATCACTTCGAGGTTGGGTGTGAACCTTCGGCGCGAGGACATCTCGCGGATCATCTCGATCGCGCCCATGTGATTCCGAATCTCGTCGTACACCGGGACGAGAGCGGGATCGGCAACGATCTCGTCGTAGATGGCGGCCCTGAGTTCGTCCGTCGAGTAGACGACGCCTTCGAGCGCGCTGTCGTGGTAGATCCAAGCGATGTCGAAGCGCTCTTGATACTCTTGGCGCACCTGTGGGCTCGCCGAATCCAGCAGCTCCTGAAGCTGGGCGACTCGCTCTTCTAAGCTCGGACCTTGAAGGGCTTGAACCAAGGAATTTCCTCCACCCTCGGGGGACCTACACCGTCGGGCCCGCGCGGCCGGCGAAACTAACAGCGGGGCACCAGCGCGTCAACCACGACCAATTTCGGCTAATTCAGTGCCTCGGAAATTGCCCCGCGAAGGCGTATTTTGCTTGGAACGCCGGTAGAAGCCCACCGAACGATGCCGTCCTGGCCTACGATGATGACGGTCGGGAGCATCTTGACGGAGTATCGCCTTTGAACCGTCCCGGCTCGATCGTGGAGGCTTGGGAACTCCGTACCGAAGGCCGCGTGGGCGGCTTGTAGGCGCTGCCTGTCGATCGGCTCGACGTTGACCGCGTAGAACGAGACGCCCTGATCGGCGAACTCCTGGTTGAGCTCGTTGAGGATCGGTGTGGTCCGGCGACACGCGCCGCACCAGCTAGCCCAGAAGTCGAGGACCACCACTTGGCCGCCCATCTCCGACAAGGTGACCTGGCTGGGACCTCCGGTCTCGGCTCCCGCCGCAACGGCAAGGGTCAAGTCGGGCGCAGGCTCTCCCGTCAGCGGTGACGCATTGCCACGAGTCATCCAAGCGTAGAGAGCCACGAAGACCATCGCCGTCACCAGCCAGTGAATCCACTGGCGCGGCGCGGGTGTCGACGGTCCCGTCTTGGCGGAGGGTTCGGTCATCATGAGTCCATCAAGGGAAGCTCGATGCTAAAGCGTGCACCGCCTTCGGGTGCGCGATCGAGCCGGACTTCCCCGCCGTGCTCCAAGACCACTTTCTTCACGATCGCCAACCCCAAGCCCGTGCCTTCGGCTTTGCTCGTATAGTACGGATCGAAGACGCGATCCCAGTTCTCCTGGGAGACGCCGGGACCGTTGTCTCGAACCTCGATAAAGCCGGCGTCGTCCGTTCCGTACGCTCGCACCAAGACACGGCCGCCGCCCGATGGGTGCGCCTCGAAGACCGCCTGAATCGCATTTCGAAGGATGTTGTCGACACCACGCTTGAGCATCATGGGGTCCATACGCACGCGGATGGGTTCCGTTGCGCAACTCACCCGCACTTCCACGGGAGCCGGTGTGCCGCGGCCCACGTCCTCCAGGATAGCAGGGACCGAATCTTGAATGCTCTGCGCCAGGTCGCAGAGATCGGACGGCGATAGATCTGCCCGCGGAAGCTTGGCAAAAGCGCTGAATTCCCCGACGAGCCGCCGCAAAGTAGCCACCTCCTCCTCGATGATGGCGCGGGCGTGTTTAAGCTTCTTCCGGTAGGCCTCGTTCTCCCCATCGTAGGTCTCGTCCATCTCCTGCGCAGCGAGCTGGATCGGGGTGAGCGGGTTCTTGATCTCGTGCGCGAGCCGTCGCGCGAAGTCCTGCCAGGCGCCGATGCGCTGAAGGTACTCGATACGCGTGCGGGAATCGCGCAGGTCGCGGACCATGTCGTTGAACGCCTGGGTCAGCTCCGTGACCTCGTCGCTCGCGCCCGTGGGGAGCGTCACGGTGAGGTCCCCGGCGCCGACTTGCCGAGAGGCGGCCGCGAGTGCGGTCACCCGCCGCGTCACGCGGCGCGACACGATCGCGCCGATCAAGAATGCGACGACAATCACGAGGAACACCATGACGCCAAATGCCCAAACGTAGATGTCGGACACGGATGCGCTTTGGCGCTGCAGCCTCGAGTACACCTCGGACGCCTCACCCGCTGCTTGCAGGCGTTCGAAGTACACCTCCGGAACTGCCACCTCGACTGCAATCTGCAGTTGCCCTCCGCCGGCAGCGACTTCCCTATCGCGAGTCGTGGTGCGCATCGTCGCGCCGGACGGGTCCGCCTCGCGAGATACACTCGCGACCTCTTGGCCTGCGCCGTCGGCGATGCGAATCCCTTGCACGACATCGTATCGCTCCAAGAGCTCTTGGAGCAGGCTCTCGAGTTTCGATGTGCCGCGGCTCTTCGCCAGCTCAACCTCGACCGCGGCTCCAACGGTGTCCGCGACTTGCTCGGACCCCGACCGAAGCGCCATCAACTGCCCACGACGAGCTTCCACCCCATGGACCAGCTCGGCGCCGAACCGTTCGTTCACCCCTACTCGATAGACCTCGCGCAGGGCACCCCGAGCAAGGAAGATGCTCCCTCCGAGGGCGAGAAACACCGATAAACCGATGGCGAATAGGATCTTTCGCTCGAACCGGCTCATTCGGGCACCCTCAGGTATTCGCTACGAAATTCGATAGTCCGCTCGGATCGGCAGATCCGGCGGCGAACGATGTTGACGGTGATCGGGCCGATCGGATCATCGCCGGACGTCGGCCGAATCAACTCACTGCACTGTTTCTTCGAGATCGGA
>JAFDFW010000302.1 GCA_019309605.1 Deltaproteobacteria bacterium
ATGTCGTTGCCGTCGACGCGCCCGCCGTAGCCAAGGTGGGCGCCCAGGTGAGGGCAGTGTGCATCGAGCAGCGTGGCTCTCCCGTCCTCGCCGCGAAAGAGCACATAATCGTTTGCGAAGTAGCGAAGGGGCTTCACTTCACTTGGCTCGAGCTCGCTGCTCCAGCAGAGGAGGTACCAACCTTGGGCGAACTTCGTAGAGGCGGCACCATCGGCCGCGAGCGACGCTTCCATGGCCGAAGCATAGGCTCGCTTTCGCCTGCAGGCTCATTGTGATTCACTATCCAACCATTCGTGCTGTTTCGAGTAGTTTGAGATGCCCATTCACGACGCACTGAGCCGCCTCATCATCGAGTTCGACGAAGCCGACCAACCCGGGGGAGAGGTGCGGGCGCATGGGGTCATGCGTTTGGGCGCGGCGCTCGAAGGGCCCCCGGGACGCCTGCATGGCGGCCATCACGCGGTCGTACGCACGCTTGCCGTCGTAGAGCGAGTGACCGCCCACGAGCACGCGCGCACATTTCCGTGCTCCGTGGACGTCACCCTACAGAAAAGCCTGCTACTCGAAGAGGCCATTCCGTTCGAAGCGACCTATCGCTCGAAGGAATCCCGTTGATGGATGCCGCCGAGCTCGAGCATTGGCGCGCATTGTACGCCGGGATCTCTCCAGAGGACGATACCTTCGACATGTTCGGCTTCCCGATTCACCTTTCGCCCAATCTCGTTTGGGTCGAGTCGCGCGATCCCCTGCGGACGCTCCCTGGGAGCCAGCACGCGGAGCTCGTCGAGCCCGGTGGAACGCTCGGTCCTGCGTTCGTCACGAAACACATCGAGATTCAGTTTGCCAGCAGGCACATCCCAGCCGAAACGCACCTGCTCTGTCTCGCTGACCGAACCAGGCTAGAGGAGGACCCGACCTCTGAGACGGCGCCCGTGGAAGTTCACGGGCAGGTCTACGGTACGGCGCACGTCCCGGTCGCCCTCGTGGACGCTGCCTTCGAACAGGTCTTCGCCACTGGGAGAGTCACCGTGCATCCAGTCGACCCGGGGAAGTTCAAGCAGCTCGAGAAGATGCGGCAGATCCGAAAAGACCCCTGAGCACGCTTCCGCGGGTGTGTCGAAGGTCAGGGGCGGGCCCCCATCAAGGCCTTGGTCTCCAAGAACTCCTCAAGGCCTTCGACGCCCCACTCGCGACCGTTGCCGGACTTCTTGTAGCCACCAAACGGAGCTGTGAAGTCGACGCTGGCGCCGTTGATGTGGACTTGGCCGGCGCGAAGCTTGGAGGCCACGGCCACCGCATGCTCTACGTCCCCCGAATAGACACAGCCGGACAGGCCGTACTCGGTGTCGTTGGCGAGCGCGATGGCCTCTTCTTCGGTTTCGTACGGAAGGATCGCCAACACGGGGCCGAATATCTCCTCCCGGGCGATGGTCATGTCGTTGCTCACGTTGCCAAAGACCGTCGGCCTCACGTAGCAGCCGCCCTCCAGCCCATCGGGTTTACCCGTCCCGCCGCAAACCAGCTCGGCGCCTTCATCGATGCCCTTCTGAATCAGCGCCTGAATCTTATGGTACTGCGTCTTGTTCGCGACTGGACCCATCACCGTATCCGGGCTTGCGGGATCGCCCGGCCCGAGGGTAGCGGCAACCTGTTTCGCGATCTCTAGCACTTCGGCGTGCTGGCTCTCGTGCACGAACATGCGGCTTGGCGCATTGCACGACTGGCCGCTGTTGCCGAAGCACTTCCGGACACCGTGGGTGACCGCTGTCTTCAGGTCGGCATCCTTCAGTATGATGTTGGCAGACTTGCCTCCGAGCTCCTGGGTCACGCGTTTGACCGAATCGGCGGCCGCCTTTGCGACCAGCACACCCGCACGCGTTGAGCCTGTGATCGACACCAGGTCGATGTCCGGGTGCTCCGAAATTGCGGCGCCCACTCCCGGTCCGTCTCCGTTGATCAGGTTGAAGACGCCGGCGGGCACACCGGCGGCGTCCATGATTTCGGCTAGGATGATCGCACTGAGCGGCGTCATCTCGCTCGGCTTGAGCACGATCGTGCAACCCGCCGCGAGCGCGGGCGCGACCTTGCACATGATCTGGTTGCTGGGCCAGTTCCACGGCGTGATGAATCCGCACACGCCTATCGGCTCCCTGATGATCAGCGTGGTTCCTCGGGAGCGCTTGAACTCGTAGTTCTTCAGAACCGCCAGGGCCGTATTGAGCTGCGTGAGTCCCATGGGCGCCTGGGCTGCCCTGGCGAGCGACATGGGAGCGCCCATCTCCGAAGAGATCATCTTGGCTAGATCGTCGAGGCGCTCCTCATAGCAGGCGATCACCTTTTTCAAGAGCGCGATGCGGTCGGCTTTGGAGATCTGAGAGTACGTCGCGAAAGCTAGCCTCGCGGCCTTGACCGCTCTATCTACGTCGGCACGGCTGCCTAGACTGACGCGGCCGATCGCTTTGTCCGTGGCTGGATTGATGACGTCAATGGCCCTCGGCTCAATCGGGTCCACCCACTCGCCGTCGATGTAGAACGTCAGGCTCTCATTCATCACGTGGACCTTACTATGGTCGCGCGGCGAAGATAGGGTTGGCCTAGCGGTGTCCGATCGAAGTTTGCAGCGCCGCGGCATCGAAGCCTTCGGGGGCCTCGCCGTCGCGCATGTAGAGATAGAGGGCGGCCTGGAAGATGCCCTGAAGCGCGGATTGCGCCAGCGAGATGCCGATGAAGTAGAGGACCGACGCGACGATGACGGCCACACTGTTGGCCGCGATCCCCATCATCAGGAACAGCACGCCGGGCAGCGCGAGGAGAATGAAGATGAGTCCGAAGCTGAAGTTGCCGATGATTTGCTCGCCCCAGGTCTTCTTGAGCATCGCCGCGGAACGCTGAAGCGCTCCGACTGGGCCTTCGTTCTCGATCACTAGAATCGGAACGACCAGGAAGCTCGTGAGGGACCAAGCCATGCCCACCAAGCCGGCCACGATCTTGCCAACTAGGTTCGAGCGCTCTTCGATCATGCGAAGCACCAGACCGACCGTCGCGGCTAGAACCGCCCAGCCGGCGATCGCGGGAAGCCGAGCCCAGGCCGCGCGCAGGCCATCTCCCACCGTCGGGTCTCCACCCTCCATGCGAATCTGCGCACAGGCAATGAGGCCAGCGTTGAAGAAGATGATCACGAAGTAGTTGCAGCAGTAGAAGAGAAACAGCCCGAGAATGCGCATGGCCTGTTCCATCGAGATCTTTCCGTCGGACGCAGTCAACGCCTCCGCCGTGCTCGAGGTCATGCCCTGGCTGGCGGCTTGCCAGTCGGTCATCGCCAGCATCGGACCCGCGAACGATGCCAGAACCAGCACGCAACAGATACCTGACAGCAGGGGGAATAGGAGCAACTCCTTGTCCTGTTTCAGCACATCCCAGGATGCGCGCATCAGTGACGTCGTTCGAGAAAATTTGCCCACAATGCTCCCCCTCCGGTCGGATCCGGTTGTCTAACAGGGTATCGAAGAATCGCTGCACACCAAAAACAAGCGATCTACGAAGCACATCTGGCCCCATGCGCCTCGGGGTGTTACCCCTCCGCGTGCCCATTCTGGTCGCCGAGAAGCTGAGGAAGGCGTACGGGGACGTTACGCTGCTGGACGGCGTCGATCTGTCGATTCACGAAGGCGAGCGCGTGGGGCTCGTCGGGTCCAACGGCGCCGGCAAATCCACCCTTGCGCGTATCCTTCTCGGCATCGAAACGGCCGACGAGGGCCGCGTTGCGCGGCGGCGGGAGGCCACAATTCGTTACCTGTCGCAGGAACCCGACCTGCCGATGGAGCGAACGGCCCGCGATGTCGTGTTCGACGGTCTCGGAGCCTGGGCAGATGCGTTTCGAACCCATGAAGCGTTGAGCCAGCGCATCGCCGCTGAGGAGCCGGGCTGGGAAGGGCTGCTGCACGAGCAGGCGGCCAGCGCGCACGAAGTCGAGCGGCTCGGTGGATGGGAAAGGAGTCGCCAGGTCGACGTTCTCCTCGAGCAACTCGGCATGCGTCAGATTCTTCGGCCGATCGAAGAGCTCAGCGGCGGGGAGCGACGGCGGGTCGCATTGGCCAGGTTGCTGGTCGAAGAGCCCACCTTGGCCATCCTAGACGAGCCGACGAATCATCTCGACGCGGACACGATCGAATGGCTCGAGACCTATCTCAGGCAGCAGTACGGGGGCGCGCTGCTGTTGATCACGCATGACCGCTACGTGCTCGACCGCGTGGTCACCCGCACGCTAGAAATTGATCAAGGCCAGGTCCACAGCTACGCCGGCGGATGGCAGTCGTACCTCACCGCCAAGGCCGAGCGCATGGCCCACGCTTCGCGCGCCGAGGCCAACCGAAAGAACCTCTTGCGCACGGAGCTCGAATGGCTGCGCCGGTCGCCCAAGGCTCGGACGTCAAAATCCAAAGCCCGCGTGGACCGAGCAGTCGCGCTCCGGGATGCCCAAGGGCCACAAGCCGAACGAGCCGCACGCTTCGAGCTCCAGACTGAGCGACTCGGAGGCACAGTCCTCGAAGCCCACGACCTGAGCCTCGAGCTCGGTGGCCATGAGCTCGTGCGCTCGCTGAGCTTCGTCTTGCAGCGAACCACACTCCTCAAGAGCATCCTCGGAACGCTAGAGCCCTCGGGCGGACGGGTTGTGGTCGGGAAGAACACTAAGTTCGCGTACTTCGACCAGGGCCGAAGTGGTCTCGACGACGAACAGTCCCTTCAACACAACGTCGCGGGGGATCGCTCCCATGTTGAGTTTCAGGGCAAGTCGGTGGACATTCGGAGCTACCTGAAGCGCTTCCTGTT
>JAFDFW010000303.1 GCA_019309605.1 Deltaproteobacteria bacterium
TCGCGATTGCGCTGAACACGGGGATCCTGTGTGGGGTCGCCATCAACCTGGGGCACGAGCTCGGGCACAAGAAGTCGAAGCTCGAGCGGAACCTGGCGACGGCGGTGCTCTCGATGGGGGCGTATGGGCACTTTGCCATCGAGCACAACCGTGGACACCACCGGCACGTAGCAACGCCGGAGGACTGTGCGTCGTCGCGAATGGGCGAGACGCTCTATGGCTTTGCGCTGCGCGAACTTCCGGGTGGGTTTCGGCGGGCGTGGATGCTCGAAGCCGGGCGCCTCCAACGACACGAGAAGCGGGTCTGGTCGCTCGAGAACGAGATCGTCCGGGCGGGGCTCATCACGCTCGTAGTGTCGCTGGGACTGGTCGCGGCGTTTGGCGCGGTGATGGTTCCTTACCTGCTCGCGACCTACTTCGTCGGCGCGTTTCACCTCACGATGGCGAACTATATCGAGCACTACGGGCTGCTGCGGCAGAAGCGCGCGAACGGCTTGTATGAGCGTTGCGAACCTCACCACTCGTGGAACAGCAATCACACCTGCTCGAACTGGGCGACCTATCATCTGCAGCGGCACTCGGACCACCATGCGAACCCTGGGCGCCGGTATCAGTCGCTTCGGCACTTCGACGGACTCCCGACCTTGCCGAACGGGTACTTTGGGATGTTCCTGGTTTCCTTGGTGCCGTCTCTTTGGTTCAGGGTGATGGATCCGCTGCTGCTCGGGCATGCCGACCGGGACCCGGCGCGCATTAACTTCGACCCGAAGCGACGTGAAGCGCTTTGCGCGCGCCATTCGCTCGTGGACCCGCAACCGATTGAAGAAGCAGTGGATACGGCTCGCGCGGCGGCTTGAGCTCAGGGGGCCCCGGACAGGCGTTGATTCGTAGGAGCGGCCGCCATATCTTCCTCGACTACGAGGATGGGCGGTCGCAACAAAGCAGGGCGTGGTGCGGCGAGCGAGACCTTGCTCGATGCGGCGCATCTTCGACCTAGCATCCATCCTACGTACGCCAGGCTGCTCGCTGCGGAGTTGAAACGGCGTGGGTTTGGCGCGAGCGAGATCGTTGAAGGGACGCGGCTCGACGGGGCGCAGCTACTCGAAGAGGAGCGGTTCCTGAGCTTCGAGCAGTTTCGGCGGCTGGCCCTCAGGGGGATGGAGCTGAGCGGGGAGCCTTGGCTCGGGCTCGATGTGGGGCGCTCAACACAGATTTCGTCGCATGGGCCGCTTGGCTACGCGATGGTCGCCAGTGCGGATCTGGGGCAGGCGCTCGGAGTGGCGGAGCGATACTCGTCGCTTCGATTACAGGTGGCGGAGTTCTCGGTCGAGCGCGGGGACGGCCGCGTGCAGTTGCGCATCGAAGACGTTGTCGGATGGGGGGAGCTCGGCGAGTACATTTCCTTGCACATCGTCGGCGCGATTTTGCTTCTCCTAGAGACAGTCAGTGGGATGCCGCTGCCTGACACGCGTGTGGCGTTCACCTACGCTGTACCCGACTGGGTGAGCGAGTATGCGCCGCGTCTTCGCGGGGCGACGCTCGAGTTCGACGCGCCTGTGGGCCTCATCGACATGCCAGAATCGTTCGTGGCGACGCCATGCATCACGGCGGACGCGAGCGCGTTTCGGCAGGCGCTGCGACTCTGCGAGAGGGCCGCGGCGCAGCATCAAAGCGATGGCGACGTGGCGCAGAGGGTGCTCGACCGGCGCCGCGACCGAGAAGGCGAGTACCCGGGACTGAGCGAAATGGCGAAGGCGCTGCACATGTCGGAGCGCACACTGAACCGAAAGCTCAAGGCGCAGGGGACCTCGTATCAGATGCTCCTCGATGACGTGCGGCAGGAGCTTGCGGTTTGGTATCTCCGACAAAGCGAGATGTCGGTGGAGGCGATTGCGGAGCGGCTCGGGTATCGGGACACGTCAAACTTCAGCCGGACGTGTAAGCGCTGGTTCGGCGTGACGCCGCGGGAGATTCGAGGGGGGTGAGGCGGCGTTGGGGCGCAGGCCCAATTCGGTCGAGTCTTCATCGCCACGTGTCGACGGTGGCCTGCATGGCGTCGATGACCCGTCCGATTTCGTTTTCGTCGGCGCCGCCTCTGACGGTATGGTTGCTCAAACGCCACTCGGTCGCCTCGGCCAACCCGAGGATATCGCCAGAGCGGTGGTGTTCTTGGCAAGCGACGACGCTTCGTGGATCACCGGCCAGGTGCTGCAGAGCAGCGGTGGCCTGATGCTTTAGGGATCGCACAGCCCACCAAGTCGAGAATGCACCCACGCCGGGATCCTTTCCGGTACCGGCGATGCAAGCCGGGCCAACACAAGGGGACACCACGGGACGGCACGCAGCGCCACGTCGCAACGAGGATCGGTGCATGCAATGCGATCCAGCGACCGCGCACGACGGTGACGAGACCGGTCTTCGGTCATTGGCAGAGGTTGTCATGAGAATGGCGCCAGTGTTACGGTCCCTCCCGCCGGGGCGACCGATTCCCCGTCGAAACGCGATCTAGGAGTGCACTTGCGAGAAGCTGAATCGAAGAAGACACCGGCCCTCGCGTATGCTCCCTCCTCGGCAAACAAGGAGACGAAGGAAGCCAAGGCCGAGAGGCCACGCTTTCATTCGAGCTCGAGGAAAACGAGGTTACCCCCCTTTCCGAACAGTTGGTTTCACCTGGCCCCGCTTAGCGAATTCAAAAAGGACGAGATTCGCTCGTTCAAGTTTCTCGGGCACGACATCATCGCCTTCAAAACGGGGGACAACAGCATTACGGTGATGGATGCGTACTGCCCTCACCTAGGTGCCCATTTGGGACGGGACGCGAAGGGTCGGAATAATCGGCTAAAGAATGGCTGCGTCGAATGCCCCTACCACCATCTTACCTTTGATGCCGAGGGAACGTGCGTAAAAGGGCCGGGCCACGCACCTGTGCCCAAAGCGAAGGTGTTCACTTGGGAAACTGAAATCGTTGAAGGTCTTGTCTTCGTTTATCACCACAAGGACAAGTTGCGTTCGACCTGGAAGGTCTCCGAGTTCTTTCGCCCGGAAGGAACCTGGAGCCGCCCGTATATGACCTATCAAGGCGTGCATCCCATTCACCCACAGGACGCCGCCGAAAACTCCGTCGACACCTTACATTTTCGAACTCTGCACCAATTTGACCAGGTCGATCAGATCACGGAAGCAGTGGCCGACCGCCAGCATTTTTACCAAACACTTCACATCGGAAAGATGGGGATTCTTCCAAAGTTCATGAGGAATCTCCCAATCTACTCCGTCGTCAAAGAGGCCGCGGTGGGCGTTGGATTCCCCATGGCCCACAATCGTTTTCATCCGATCGGATTGCAGGTAAACCATCTTGTTTTTCTGACCCCAATTGATGAGACCTCGACCAATTTTTGGTTCTACTTTCAGGTGTCTTTCTCAGATGTGAAGGTGCCTCGGTTTCTAAAAAGGCACAAAGAGGGCCTCGACCGCCATTTGAGCGAGGCTGTTAAGCGGGCCGTCGACAGAGCTGTCTATCGCGCCGCAGCTACCGTTTTGTCCCCCATGTTTGTCTTCATCAACAGCCAGGACCTCGATATTTGGTCCACGAAATCATATTGCGAGAAACCCATCGTCTTGGGAGATGACGGCAACATCCATCTGTTCCGCAAATGGTGTGAGCAATTCTATTGAGTTGGACGCCCTGCGGTGAGTTTGTCCAGAGCAATGGAATTCCTCTAGGACTCACGAATCCTCAACGCCTAGACGGAGCCCACTTGCGGGACGGCCGGTTTCTCCGACTGTGCGTCACGCGCCGTCGCGGTACCGAACGATGTATCCCATCATGAGCGCCACGAGCTCATCGGTGATTTCTTCTTCGTCGAGCGGCTGGTCGGGGTCGGTGATGAGTCGAATGAAGAACCCGGTGACGGCGCTCGACAACACGTAGGTGAGCCGGCGAGCTTCTGTCTCGTTCCTGACGAGGCCCGGAGCATCATCCCGTCGTAGACGCCGGGGATCTTTCCGACCATCGCGCTCAACGTCCTCTTGTTGTTCATGGTGAAGGTCACCGCCGCGCCGATCACATCGCGAATTCCCTCTTCGACCGTGGCGTAGCTCGCCATCGATACGTTCGATGCGATCGCGCTCAAGATCTCGCCGATCCGGGTGTCGACATACGTCGAGAAGATCTCGTTCTTATCGGCGAAGTACGCGTACACAGTGCCCACGCTTACGCCTGCGGCTTGCGCGATCTTCACAGTGGAGGCGTCCGAGTACCCCTCCTCCACCAGGACCCGAATCGCCGCCTGCAGGATGGCGTCGTACTTGGCCCTCGCCCGCTGCTGCTGGGGCTTCCGACAGACACCGCGCCCGTGCTTCACGGCTTGCTCTGCGGAATCACTCACCAATTTATAATATGAATTTTTTTCACTTTATGATAGCCGTTCAAATACGAAAGTTTTTCATGTTTGAAAGGAAGACCGTATGCAAGCGGCGCCCGCCATCGACCCCGGGTTTATCCAAAGGCGAGTTAAGCGGCCGAACCCGATGGGTCAATGGGACGCGGAGACCCAGAAGCACATCCAAGAGGATTTCGATGCGCTCCTCCGTGACCTGGTGTCGGAGCACAAGGATGCGAAGTCGAGGAGCTTAGACAACCTGCACGCCTCCGCGTCGTACGAGAAATTCAAGGCTGACGAGGACCGCGGCCGAAAACTGTTGAAATCTCGGATCGGTCCGCTCTCCTTCCTCAAGGGGTCGTTCTTGTTGGGGCGGTCGAGGTTCGCGCAATTCTGCCTCGGACACGAGGTGCTCCACGGCTCGTACAGCACGCATCCGGATCCGGAGCTCCAAGGCCGCAAGGGCTGGTACATGCCGCTCTTCATCTTGGACAAGCATTGGGCGCACGGGCACAACCGTTTTCACCACAAGCATCCGGGCGTGTTCGGGCTCGACCCAGAAGCGACGCCAGTGAACCATCGCGTGAGCGACGACTTCTTCGTCGAGAAGGGCGATCGAATCAGTGGCCTCGTC
>JAFDFW010000304.1 GCA_019309605.1 Deltaproteobacteria bacterium
GACTGCAGGTTGGGCTGCTGCCACTTCCTGGTCTTGACGTTCGAGTGGCTCACCTTGTGAGCTTTGTGGCGGTTCTTACCGCAGAAATCACATGTCTGTGCCATGGCCGGTTTCCGAGTTCTGAAGGAGCCGCGATGTAGCATTGCTCCCGGGGTGTCGCAACAATGCGGCCTCGCCCCAGACGGCGATCAACGATAAAACCAAGCTGGATGCGAGTGGCGGGCGCAATCACTGGGCTTTTGGTGCTCGGGACTTTTGTAATTCCAGGCACCTACGGCCCGAAGAGCGATCTTACCTCAGAAGCTGGGCGAGCCGCTGGACCGCGGATTGTCTCCTCTGGAGAGCTCGATGCGGGATCGGCAACACTGGCCGGGCGAATCTACGATGAAGGCGGGCGACCCCTCGAAGGGGCGATCGTCTCGCTGGCCGGAAGCGGCTTCTGGCCCGCACGCTCGGTTCGCAGCGCGGCCGACGGGCGCTTCCAGTGGCCGGATATCCCGGCTGGGATCTATGAGCTCCGGGCCTCCAAGGGCGGCCTGGTCGCTCCGCCCGTGGAGGGGCTGATCCTGGACGCAGGGGCGCGGCGCGCCTTCGGAATACAGCTCGCCAGGGGCTGGACACTGGCCGGACAGGTCGTCGATGCGCACACCGGCCGCGCGATCCGTGAGGCGGAGGTGACGATCGCGACGGGCGCGCTTGGCCTCTACACCCGTAGCGCAAGGAGCGACGACCGCGGCCGGTTCGAGCTTGCCGGGATCGTCGGCGACGAGCACAGCTTGTACGTCGGGTCAGACGGGTACGTCGCCGCAGGGCCACTGCGACACAGCGCCGCGGAACCCACGATGACGATTCGGCTCGAACGCGCATCCATCCTCGAGGGTCGCGTCGTCGACGAACGAGGCTGGGGGATCGAAGGCGCGCTGGTCCGCGCCTTTGCTGAGGGACATCTGCGCGCTGCGGCCCCGGGCGCGGGAGACTCTCTCGACGTGACCTCCGGACCTGTCCCACCGATCTCGGCCGCGGGGAGCGGTGCGCTCGCATTCGTCCGGCAGGTCACGACGCGATCGGACGGCGCGTTCATCCTGCCGAGCCTCCGCGCCGGGCCATACACGATCGCCGCAAGCCACGACGACTTCGCACCGGCCGAATCCGAACGTCTCCAGGCCGGCCCCGGGGCGACGCGGTCGGACGTCCGCCTCGTGATGCGCTCTGGCGCTGAGCTTGCGGGTCGCGTCGTCGATGAGCGGGGCAATGGCCTCGAGGGAATCCCGGTCGAGCTTCGAGCGCCCACCGAACGTCTGCCGCGGATGTCTGTGACGGCATCCGATGGTTCGTTCTCGTTTCGTGGCGTCCGCGGCGAGGTGAGCGTCACCGCCCTGCCCTACGATCTTCCGCCGGCGCGCGAGTCCATCACGATTGGAGACGATGCACTCGTCACCGTCGAGCTGGCGCTTGCGAGTGCGCTCTACACACTGCGCGGGCGGGTCCTGGACGAACGTGGCTTCGGCGTGAGCGGCGCGCTGCTCACCGTCTCGGCGACGAGCCCGCAGACCCCGGTCCAGCGGACCGCGAAGTCCGACACCGATGGGACGTTCTCTGTACCTGCCCTGCCGGAGCCCCCGTTCGAGCTCAGCGCTGAGCATCCGGCCTTCAGCCCGGCGCGCATCTCGGACATCGACACCACCGACGACGTTCGCGTCGTGATGTCGGCCGGCGTCACATTCCTCGGCGAAGTGCTCGATGACTGGACCGGCGACGCACTCGGAAGCGTCCGAGTCCACCTCGAGGGCCCGATCGAAAGAGACGCCCAAACCCGAAGCGACGGCACCTTCGTGTTTCGCCGCGCGCCGACCGGCACGTACGACATCTTCTTTTCGCATCCGGACTACGAGCCGCAGAGTCGCCGCGTCGTCCTCGAGCCCCCACACTACGTCGATCGCCCCCAGGAGCTCGATACCGTCCGCCTCGAGCCCGGAGGCATCGTCGAAGGCGAGGTCCTGGATGCGCGGAGCGAGCCGGTCTCGAACGCCGAGGTCACCTGGGGCGACCCGCCACGATGGGAGCGCGCGACGCGAAGCGATGCCCGGGGTCGCTTTCAGTTACGAGGCGTCCCCGCGGGAGCGGTTTGGATCACCGCGAGGCACCCGCTGGCCGGTGAGGATTGGACCGCAGACCCCATCACCGTGAGGCCACTCGAGACCTCACCCGGAGCGGTCATACGCTTGCCGGATTCCGCCATCGAGTGACGAAACCGCCGCTGCGCTCACCCTCTGCTGAACTGGCGTCGGCCGAACTCGACCTCGTCTCGAGGGCCTCACCTGGAGTGGCGCAAGACCTCAGAGCCGGATGAGCTCGTCGGAGGTGAACGTGACGGAGTTGGGTCTATCAACGAAGATCTCTTCGTCAGCCACGACGGCCTGCACATCGGTTTGTCCCACTGCTTGGGCGAACTCTTCGAGTGAGGCGATGTGAAGCTCGGATACGTTGTCGATGGCCCATATCCCGAAGCCCGCGCTTCGGGCCGCCTCGCGTGACAGGTCCAGATCGACGTGAAACTGCACGTACCCTCGGACCCCGCCCTGTTTGACCCCGAACTCAGAGTGAATCTCTTCGTAGCGCTTCAGGTACGCTTCATGCGAGAAGTCGGCGCGTCGGCGCATCAGGTACTGAAAACGGATGGGCTGCGGCTCGCATTCGACGAACACGAGGTCCTGGCCGAGGAGGAGAGCCGAGAGGTCGCAGTGGACCGCGTCGGCGACTCGTTCGTCCAATCCAGCGACAGCCTCGACGAGCGCCTTCCCACCCGCATCTGTCTCGAGCTCAATCGTCGCATCGTACGCGCGCACCGGCCCCGGACTAGATCGCAGAAAGTCGTTGTCCTGCGAGACCATGCCGGTGGCGTTCTTGTCAGTGCCGGGGAGAGAATCGAGCAGCTGCCTTGTGAGCGCCTCGATCCGACCCGCGAGCACCTCCTTCTGGCCGTCCCGTGCGGCGAAAAAGATCAATGCTTTGCGTCTGCTGGAGCGTTTCATGGGCGTGTCAGGTGAACCATAGCAGACGTCCACACGAGTCCGTGGCGGTGGCGCTCGCACGGCGATCGGGTTAGCGTGATCAATTGTTCGTTGGCTTCCATGCGCTTATCCAGATTCTTAGTTCCATTCGCTCTCGCGGTGACGCTCGCTCTCGCCGGCTGCGGCGGCGGCGGCGCGCCTGGTGCTGGGGGCGCAGGAGGCGCGGGAGGCGCGGCTGGCTCGGCTGGCGCCGGACCTTCGGCGCACCGCGTACCTACGGTCGTGGAAGTCCAGGAGGATTGCGCGGGGGTGTTCGACACATCGAGGCCGGAAACCGGCGAGCCAGCGACATTCGAACCCGACGGAACGCGGGCCGTCGTCCGGGGAACGCTTGGGGTCACTACGACGGAGCGTCTGCAGGCCCTGCTCGATGAGCATCCTGAGGTGCGGACGCTCGTCCTGGCGAACGTGCCCGGCACCAAGAAGGCCGAGGTAAGCCTCGACGCGGCGCGTCTCGTGCGAAGCGCGCGTCTTGCCACTTGCGTGCCCGAGGGTGGCACCATCACGTCGGGCGGTGTCGATCTGTTTTGGGCGGGCGTAGTGCGACGGGTGGACCCCAACTACATGCGCATCGCCGTCCACGGCTGGGTCACCGGGGAATGCCTCCCGTCGGGGATGTGTCCTGTGGAACCCAGCGCGGAGGATTGCATCATCGGGGCCGAGCTATCGCTCACTGACTGGCGCCATGACCTCTTCCTCGACTACTACGCGGACATCGGAATAGATGAAGCCTGGTATTGGTGGTCGCTGAACGTCGCGCCAAACTACTGCCAGCCACAATTCTTGATTCCGTACTTCGTCGCCGCCTGGCGCTTGCCCACCAGCAACGCATGCACCCACGCGCTGCCAGACGCCATCTGTGACGTCCCGCGGGGCTCCTTTACGGAATCATG
>JAFDFW010000305.1 GCA_019309605.1 Deltaproteobacteria bacterium
CCCGGCCTCGACGGCCACTCGAACGGCGCGGAGCAAATCGCCATCAAGGCGCGCGATGTCGGGTTCGACGTCGTGTACGAGGGGATTCGCGTTTCGCCGGAGCAAATCGTGGCCTCCGCACTCGAGGAAGGCGTTCATCTCATCGGCCTGAGTATTCTGAGCGGCTCCCATCTCGCCCTCGTTCCCGAAGTGGCAGAGCGGCTTCGCGCTGCGGGGCTCGGTGACGTCCCCCTGGTCGTGGGCGGGATCATTCCAGACGCGGACGCTGAGCGACTTCGCCAGGACGGCATTGCGGCCGTCTACACGCCAAAGGATTTCGAGCTCGACAACATCATGAGCGATTTGATCGACCTGGTGGACCGCCAGCATGCCGCCGAGTGATTCCGCAGACGACGCACCGAAAGTGATGTGCGCGGACAAGGCCGCGGTCTCCCGCGCCTTGAACCTCGTCGAGGATCGACGACCCGAAGCGCACGCCCGCGTGGCCGCGCTGTTGGCTGCGCTCAAGGAAGCACCGAAAACAGCCAACGGTCACCGCGTCGGACTCACGGGTCCACCTGGCGTCGGGAAGAGCACACTGACATCTGCGCTCGCGCGCTCCGTTCGACAACGCGGTCGCACCGTCGGTGTCGTGGCTGTCGATCCATCGAGCATCCGTTCAGGCGGCTCATTGCTTGGGGACCGTGCACGAATGAGTTTCGATCCGGCTGATGCTGGCCTGTTCGTGCGCTCGCTTGCAACGGCTGGCGAAGTCGGCGGCCTTGCCTACGCGGCCAACTCCGCGGCACGGGTATTGGCTGCCGCGTACGACATGGTCGTCATCGAGACCACGGGGGTGGGCCAGTCGGAGATCGACATCGTTCACGTGGCGGACACAGTCGTCCTCGTCATCCAGCCGGGAAGCGGGGACGTCCTTCAATTCCTGAAAGCCGGCATCATGGAGATCCCAGATATACTCGTTGTCAACAAGGCCGATCACGAGGAGCTGGCGCAGCGTGCCGTCGCCGACTTGGGTGGCGCCCTTCGAACCGCCCAGGCAGCCGGCGCGGCCGCAGAGCAGGACGCGGGTTGGGAAACGCCCATCATCGCGACTAGCGCCACGAAAGCCACGGGAATCAGCGAGCTCATCGACGCCCTCGACGCACATCGGCAGCATCTCGATGCGACACTTTCCGCACGACGTCGGCGAGGCGAGGTCCAGTGGACGCTCGACCTTTTCAGGCGCAAGCATGGAGAGCACGGGGTGGCGACCCTGGGCGGCGCACCCCTGCTCAAGGCCCGCGCCGAACGAGACCTCGACAGCGGAGAAACGCCGCTAAGCCTTTGCGAACACTTGAGCCGGGAGTATTTAACAGTGCTCGGCAAAACTCCGTGAGGAACCCATGAGTGAACGTCCAGACATCGTACCCGTTGGTCAAGTGCCAGAGTTAGGCGCCGTGCCCGGCAAAATGCACGCCTACGTGATTCGCCCAGAGCGTTTCGGGGAGCCCAAGCAATCGTTCCAGCCAGAAGAGGCGCCAGTTTGGGAGCTCGGTCCTGGCGAGGTGCTGGTGCAGGTCATGGCAGCCGGCGTCAACTTCAACGGCGTGTGGGCGGGGCTGGGCGAGCCGGTCAACGTGCTCAAGGGTCACGGGCTCGACTACCACATCGCGGGCTCGGATGCGTCGGGGGTCGTGTGGGCGGTCGGCGCCGGGGTCAACGACCATGAGGTCGGCGACGAGGTCGTCGTGCACTGCAATCATCTCGTGAACCCGGGCACCAACGACCTACAGACCATCTGGGGGTACGAGACCCCCGACGGCTCGTTCGCGCAGTTCACGAGAGTTCAGGCGCAACAGGTGCTTCCAAAGCCCGCGCACCTCAGCTGGGAAGAAGCATCGAGCTACGGCCTCACCTATTACACGGCACACCGCATGTTGGTCGACCGCGCCAAGGTCCAGCCGGGCGAAGACGTGCTCATCTGGGGTGCTGGCGGCGGTCTTGGCGTGTTTGCCGTTCAGCTTTGCAAGGTAATGGGCGCCCGCGCCATCGCAGTCGTGTCCAGCGACGACAAAGCCGAGCTCGTCATGCAGCTGGGCGCACACGGGGTCATCAATCGCAAAGACTTTCCGGCGCTTCAGTACAAAGACAACATGACGCCCGAGGAGCAAAAGGCTCACGGCGCCGACCTCAAGGGGTTCGGCAAACGTATCTGGGAAATTCTTGGCGAGCGCAAAGGGCCGGATGTCGTGTTCGAGCACGTCGGCAAGGCGACCTTCCCGGCAAGCGTGTTCCTGGCGGCGAAATTCGGTCGAATCGTCATCTGCGGCGCCACCACCGGCTACAATCTGAACTTCGACGTCCGTCACCTTTGGATGCGCCAAAAGAAGATCATCGGCTCGCACTTCGCGGACGCCGATTCCGCGAGCCGCGCGAACCGCTTGGTCATTCAGGAAAAAATCAAGCCCGTCATGACGCGCCTCTTCACCTGGGAGGAGATTCCCGAAGCCCACCAGCTCATGTACGAGAACAAGCTTCACGGGACCGTCGCGTGCTTGGTCGGCGCGCCTCGGCCCGGGCTCAAGAACCTCGAAGAAACCCGCGCCGCCATTGCAAACGGTTAGGAACAGCCATGCAGCAAGTCATCGAAGCCATTGAGAGCATCTACCAGCGCGCGCACGACAACGTGAAAGCGGTCGTCACCGAGGGGGATCGGGTCAGCGCGAAGAAGCTGAACGAAAACCAACTCGCTGCACACGCGGTCGCGTACCTGGCGACCGAGCTCGAAGCGTGCCGGCAGATGGCATCCTGGGCGGAGCGGGTCGGCCGCGACTACGAGCGCAAGGTCGCGCGGGCCTACGTCGGGGAGGTCGCTCGCTCGCTCGTCGGCGGCGTCGATCTCGGCGCTTGTGAGAACATCGGCCTCGGGGAGCTCGGCATCACCGATGCAGACCTCCGTGAAACCGTGCTTCGGCCGGAGATCGTCGCGTTTTCCACCGAACACGCCAGCGGCCAGGTTTACCTCGAGCTCGCAGCGCACGCGCGGGACCACGGGTTCCCGAACCCGGGGTTCGAGGACGAGATGCTCGAGGAGGTCCGTTCGCAGTTCTCGAAGTTCGTCGACGCTGAGGTCATTCCCCATGCCCAAGCGATTCATCGCAACGACGCCTTGATCCCAATGAGTATCGTCGACCAGATGAGTGAGCTCGGCGTATTCGGGCTCACGATCCCGGAGGAATACGACGGGCTCGGGATGAGCAAGGTCGCGATGTGCGTCGTCACCGAGGAACTCTCGCGCGGCTACATCGGTGTCGGGTCGCTAGGCACGCGCTCAGAAATCGCCGCCGAGCTGATCATGGGCGGCGGCACCGAGGAACAGAAGAAGAATTGGCTCCCCAGGCTCGCTGCAGGCGAGGTGCTTTCGACCGCAGTTTTCACCGAGCCCAACATCGGTTCGGATCTCGCCCACCTCGGAACGCGCGCGGTCAAGCAGGACGACGGCAGCTACGTGATCAACGGACAGAAAACGTGGATCACCCATGCTGCGCGCGCGGACCTGATGACCGTTCTGGCGCGCACCGATATGAACGAGCCGGGCTACCGCGGTCTGTCGATGTTCCTCGCTGAGAAAACGCGCCGGAGTCGCGACAACGGGGAATCGGAGTTCGTCGATGAAGGGCTCACCGGGACGGAGATCAAGGTGCTTGGTTACCGCGGCATGGGGGAATACGAGCTGAGCTTCGAAGACTTCAGGATCCCTGCGGACTCACTGCTCGGCGGCGAGGAAGGCGCAGGATTCAAGCAACTCATGCGCACCTTCGAAGCCGCTCGCATTCAAACGGCCGCGCGCGGCGTGGGCGTGGCGCAAGCGGCCCTCGAGGACGCGATCCTGTACGCGACGGAGCGCGAACAATTCGGCGGGCCAATCTTTCAGTTCCCACGCGTCGCACGCAAGATCGGCCGCATGGTCGTC
>JAFDFW010000306.1 GCA_019309605.1 Deltaproteobacteria bacterium
TCAGCGCGCGTCCCCGGTGTGAAATCCGAGAGAACCAACAACCGTCTGTCCGACAGCTCGCTCTCGAGGAGCAGCTCTACCGCGGTACGAACGGCGTCACACAGCGCATCTCCGCGCGTCGAGCGCGGGTCGATCTCGTCGAACGCGCTCTCGGCCACATCGAGCTCGGAGCCTCTGCGGACCCAAACCCGCGGTGGCTTGCCTGACAAGACCACCGAAACCTCCGACCCGTCGGGCAGTTTCCGAATCTGCTCGATCGCAGAGTCCGCCGCTCTCTCGATGAGCGTCTCACCCTCATGAATGGCCGACATCGACAGCGAGTCGTCGAAGACGATGGCGAGCGCGTGCTGCCGGTCCAACAAGCTCGACTGTGCGACCCGGTACGGCGCTGCTGCGACGAGCACGAGCGCGAGGACCAACAATGCGCGCGTGACCAACAGGAGCAGGTCCACTGCGCGAAGCCGGGCCGCTCGCGTCGCATGAATCCGATGCAGGAACGCAATGGTGGGCAGCGTCTGCTTCGGAAGCTTCTGCCGCCTCAGCAGGTGGGCAATGATGGGAATCGCGACGGCAACGAGCCCGGCCAGCGCCCATGGAAGACCAAACCCCACGACTCACCCATCTCGCAAGAGCTGGAGCAGGGTGTGCTCTGGCGGTGTATCGGTTCTGGCGAGGAAATAGCGTCCGCCCGCGGCGACAACGCGGCGCTGGCAGGAGGTCACGAACTCGTCGATCGCCTCGCGGTAGCTGCGCCGCAGGCCTTGCGGATCGACCTCGACCGGCGCCTCTCCTTCGAGCCCCTCGAAGTGCATCGGTTGCTCGTACGGAAGCTCCAACTCGGCCGGGTCCATGACGTGGAGGACGAGCGTCTGATGGCCGCGTGCCTGCATCCGAGCCACCGGATCGAGCGCGTCGTGTCCGAGGTCCAGCAGGTCGCTTGCAATCACCACTAGCCCCATGCGGCCGGCGTGCTCGACCAATTTGTCCAACGCACCATGAAGTGCAGTGGCGCCCACCGGCTCCGAAGGCTCGGCGAGGGTGCGCATCAGGTAGTCGAGGTGCGCAGGGCCGGAGCGAGCGGGCAGTTGATCACGGATCGCATCATCGAAAGTGATGAGAGACACGGCGTCGCCCTGCCGGGTCAGCACGTAGGCGAGGGCGGCAAGAAGAGTTGCAGCGTGGTCGAGCTTGCTGACGTCGCCGCTCCCCCAGTGCATCGATCGCGAGATGTCGAGCGCCAGCGTTCCACGGAGCTGAGTCTCGTGCTCGAAGTGCTTAATCGTGTACCGATCCGAGCGAGCGTATGCGCGCCAGTCGATCAACCGCGGATCATCACCCGGCCGGTAGGCCCGGTGCTCTTTGAATATCGCGCTAGCGCCACGGTGAGGACTGCGGTGCATGCCTGCCAGCAAACCGTCCACTGTGCGCTTGGCTCGAAGCGTGAGCCCGGCCAAACGTACCGCGAGCTCGGGTTCGAGCACGTGAGTCACGGCTCGATGCTTTGCTTGATGCTTTCGATCACGTGGGCGGATGTCACGCCTTCGGCCTCCGCGCGAAAATTCATCACGAGCCGATGCTTCAAGATGGGCTCTATGAGAGCGCGCACGTCTTCGATCTCCGCGGCGTATCGACCGTGGAGGATCGCGCGCGCCTTAGCGCCCAAAATCAGCCCCTGGCTCGCACGAGGCCCAGCGCCAAATGCGACGTTCTTCCGGACGAGGTCCGAGGCGTCACGAGCATCTGGCCTCGAAGCCCTGACCACAGCCACCGCATGCTGAACCACGTGGTCTGCAGCGGGAACGCGCGGCACGAGGTTCTGAAAACCGACGATGTCCTGCGCAGACAGCACGGGGACAATCGTCGTCGGGAGCGGCGCGGTGGTCCGCTTCACGATGTCGACTTCTTCATGCTGACTGGGGTACCGAACGTCGATTTGGAACAGGAACCGGTCGAGCTGCGCTTCGGGCAAGGGGTACGTGCCCTCCTGCTCGATCGGGTTCTGCGTCGCGAACACCAAATACGGTTGCTCGAGCGCATACGTGTTGCCACTTGCCGTAACCTGGCCTTCGGCCATCGATTGTAGAAGAGCGGCCTGCGTCTTGGGGGGTGCCCTGTTGATTTCGTCCGCAAGCAAGATGTTCGTAAACACCGGACCGGGGATGAAACGGAAGTGACGCTTTCCCGTCGTCGCGTCTTCCTCGAGCACGTCGGTGCCCGTCACGTCGCTCGGCATCAGGTCCGGCGTGAACTGGATGCGGTTCGAGTGAAGCGACAACGCATCGGCGAGGGTGGTGATCAGAAGCGTCTTGGCGAGCCCGGGCACGCCGACGAACAAACCATGACCCCTTGCGAACAAGGCGATGAGCAGGAGCTCGATCACCTCGTCCTGACCGACGATGCGCTGCTTGAGGCGGGAGACTATCTCATCGCGGGCGGCGGCGAGTTGCTGCACCTGCGCCACGTCGGAGGCGGCGGCGCTGTGCGCGGGGGGCGGAGTACTGTGTACGGGTTCGCTCACGTGGACCTCTTAGCGCCTGGTAGGGAGAATTGCCACATTACTCCCGCATGCCGCCAAGCCTGGAGCACAGGGATTCTTCGTGTTCGGCTTGGGGAACGCCAAGCTTGGAAAGGATGCAATGGGGCTGTGGGTCGAACGGGTTGTGGGCAATCGCTTGGTTTGCGGCGTCCTCGGCGGCCGCAAAATCCGAGATGCGAAACAGCGCGGTCGCGAGACTCGACAACGCCGGCGCATGCGTCGGGTATCGCTCGAGCGTCCGCTTGAGAGGCGCCAACGCCCGTTGGGGACGACCAGCGGCAATGGCTGAACGGGCGTAGCGTGACGCAACGACGGGATCGGCAGGCGCGGCTTGGTGCGCCTTCGAGTACTCCACCGATGCGGCTGCGGGTCGAGAGCGGGTCCACAAGAGGTCGCCCAGCCGAACGTAGTTGCGCGCACGCTCCAGCTCCACGCCGGCAAGCTCGTCCTGCTCAGTCGCTTCACCCCTGAGGTAGCGGGGCATCAACCTGGCAGCGGGGGGCTTCGGCTCTTTCGACAGGGCGCTCCTCCAACGCTTCTCGAGTGCCTTCCAAGACACCCTGGCAATCCCCGCAAGAGCCTTCCTCGCGTCTTCGCCATCACCCACGCGGCGAAGCGCTTCCTGCACACCTTCACGACCGTACTCACCGTAAAACATCTCGATGAACGAGGAAACCTGCGCGAAGGCTAGCGACGCTGCCTTTTGCGTGGGCAGAAGAGCGATGGATGGATGCAACTGGTCGAAGCCGAGCAGCTCGTTGGCCTCCGCGGCTTCGTGAAGCAACTGGCTCGACGCGGGATCGTGGCGAAGAGACGCCTCGTCCTGTCGCCACCGCGTCTCGAGAAATTTCGCAAGCCCCTCTTGCAACCACACGGGCGACTGATCGAGCGTCGCCTTGGTCAGCAACAAATGGACGTACTCATGCACAATGGTGTCGAGCCAGGGGTAGCCGTGCATCATGGCGCCCGGCGACGCGATCATCAGGCGTCCCCACTTACACAGCGCGATCGTGCCGGTGGTTCGAATCGCCTCGACAGACAAGCTCGACACCCCCGCGAGCGACTCCGCATCAGGGTAAATCTCGAGACGAACAGGGCTGATCATCTTGACGCCAAGCTCCGCCTCGAGCGCCTCCGTCGCGGCTTTGAGCGCGTCGATCGCGTAGGGAACGAGGATCTCATCCGGGCCCGCCGCGTACCGCACTTCGAAGTTTCCATGGGTAACGGTCTCGTAGTTCTTCGTCGTCTGGTAGGTGTCGAGGATGACGTTCGCTAGGCTGCCGAGGGCCGTGGCCGAATGCGGGTCCTGTCGAAGCTCCGCGATCCCGTTCGCCGCCGCCTCGTAGTTGCCCGCATAGAACTCTGCGAGCACTTCGAGCTCGATGACGCGCGAAGTGCGTGGGTA
>JAFDFW010000307.1 GCA_019309605.1 Deltaproteobacteria bacterium
CGTCTCAGTCGGTCCGCCGTTGTCCTGTAGCGGTTCGAGTGCGAGGTCTTCGGCGCTGACACTGACTTGGTCGCCCTTGTTTGTATCGAAGCCGCAGGTGTCGCCGGGGGATTCGATGTTGTAGCCGTTCGATATTAGAGTAGCCGGAGGCGCGATGGTGCAGTCACCATCTACAACGGAGCCCGTTAGCGTGGACTCCTCCAGTCCATCGATATAGATGCCGCGGCCTGAGGTCCCCGAGTTCCTGGACACGGTGCAGTTCGTCATCGTCATCCTGCCGTAGTTCAAGATACCACCACCTCCTAGTGCTGCGTCGTTACTCGACACGGTGGATTGCAACAGCGTCATGGTTCCGCCGCTGCTGATGCCGCCGCCTACGTACCCCAAGTTCCCCGACACCGTGCTGTTGATCAGCGTCAGCATTCCCCCGTTGATGATGCCGCCACCGCCGTTGAAGGTCGGTCTTTCACCGCGATTTCCGGAGACCATGCTGTTGATCAGCGTCAGCGTACCCCCGTTGGCAATGCCGCCACCGCTTGCAGCACTATTCTCCGATACCGTGCTGTTGGTCAGCGTCAGGTTCCCGGAGTTTTCAATGCCGCCGCCATACACCTCGAGAACATCCCCAATCAAAGCACTCCCGCGGCGAACTGACAGCCCGCGAAGCTCCGCCGCTACGCCTTCCGGGACCGAAAACACACGGTGCTCTTCGTTGCCATCCACCGTAAGGTTTCCCAAGCCGTCAAGAATAACGTCATTCGCGATGACGATTTCCTGCTGGGTCACCACCGTCGTCGGACCCTCGCACGCAAAGAAATACGGACCACCCCCTTTTTCGATAGCGTCGCGAATCCCTTGCTCGCTGCATGGGACTCCATTGGCCTCACCTCCGCAGCCAACCATCAACATGCTCAGCACAAATCCCAATACGTAACGCATAAGCACCTCCCCGATTCAGTAAGCGCCTCTATCGAGGTGCATCAGCCGTGCCAGGTGAAAGCCCGGTTTTGCGGGGGAATCGCGGCGTGCGGTGCGCAGGTTCTGCGTTTGGGGCGTGGGGGTGCAGCGGGTGCGCGGCCACGGCTGCGAAGCTGCGGCAAGCCCAGCTTGACGTTGCAGAGCCAAGACGAGCTTGTCTCGGCGTTGCACCCCAAACGCCCCGACGTCGCGCATGGAGTCGTTCATTCCTTCAAAGTGAACGTCAGCGGTACGCGGACCAGATCGCGATCGAGCCAATATCCTCCGTTGTGGCGCGTGTAGTAGAGATAGGGTGTACGCCCTGGGCGTTCAAAGTTGGTGGTGGAATCTGCGTGGTCGACGATCGATGGGTATTGAACATGAACCGGCTCCAGCATCGGCGGCCCCCCCGGACCAGTCTCGCAGCCCCAGCTCACGCCGATATCCGCCCTGGCAAGCAACTGGATGTCGCTCCAGTGGATGAGGTCGGACGAAAGCGAGAAGTAGAACCCGCATATGAGAGTCTGCGCGTCGATCCACTGACCCCAACGGCTCACACGCATGTAGCGGTCGATATAGGTGTTGTAGGTAAGGGCGCCGGCGCCTTGTCGTCCGGTGCCTGGCAGAAACTCGCACTCCGGCACGTCGCCGCCTGCTGCGTATGGGCTCGTCAGTGGCAGGTTGAAGCCGCTGCCATCCCAAGCACGCCAGCTTGCGGGATCGTCGAGCGTCTTCGTGCGAATCGCGCATAGACCGTGCAGGTCGCTTACCATGTCAGGCAAGGTCCTCTGCAACTCGAACAGCGCGTAGTAGTAGTCGTCTGGTCCGAGGACGATGTTGGTCGGCCCCAGGTAGCCCTCGACGTACCAGTTCTGGGTTGGTGTATCGGGCGGAGTCCACACCCGCGGAGCTGGTGCAACAACGTGTGCTGGAGGCGAGGGCTTCACAAAGGTGCGCGCACCGTCCGTCGAAATCGCGTAGGTGATCGAATTGTACCAGCAGAGATAACTGGGCGAGCAGTTGATCGACACGGCGTCGTGAAACTCGTTGTGGATGAGCACGTGCCACTCTGCACCCACCCGATAGGGCGACCACAGCCATTCGTTGTTCTCGTAAGACTCCGGCGTCAGGAGGTTCGCGGAGCGATGCGCCGGGTGCGCGCAATCATGCTCCAAGCTATCAAAATCGTTGCCCCGGCTCAGATAGTTACCAGTCTCATGGATCGTGCCGAATAGAACAATCTCCCCGTCAGACGCCCGCACAGCCTTGGCGGGACCATCGGGGATATCGAACTCCTCGCACTGGTCTGCCGACCAATCAAACACGACCTCCCTGGCGCCGAAGGTGACGCTCACCGGGACAAAGTTGCATAGGCCCCCGTAGCAGCCGCCCCTAGGTTCGCCATCGGGCGTTTCACGGCCACACGGGTTGCCGTCTTGGACGGGCGCGGTGTCACACTCGCCGTCGGCGCACATGCCCGTCGTGCATTCGTTGTTCTGGTCGCACGCAGTGCCGTCCGCAAGCGGGGTGTACTCGCACATGCCATCGGCGCATGCGTTTCCGGTGCAATCGTTTGAGTCGTCGCAATCTTCCGGGCTCTGACACCCGGGCACGCCACCTGTTCCGCCACCACCCATGCCACCACTCCCGCCTCCGCCGCCGTTCTCACTGCATCCAACCAGCGGAATCACGCCCAGCGCGCAGACACACAGAAATCCGAATAAGTAACGCATGACAACCTCCCCGGTTGCGGCGCAGTGCGCCCCTAAGTGCGGTTACGTAGGTGCATCAGGCGTGCCAGGTGGAAGGCTGATTTTGCTGGGAAATCTCACGCTACAGCGCGCAGCCTTTTCGTTTGGGGCGTGGGGGCGCAGCGGGTGCGTGTTTCGTACCGGGGAGGCCGCTGGAAGCACGGTCGCAGTTCGTTCCGAGGAACCCAGACCGGCCGGGTCCGTGCAGACCGTTTGACGAGGTGACATAGAAGAACCCCGCGACGGTTGAAGCGTCCGGGGCATGGGCCAGCGAACAATGGACAAGCCGCCGACCAAAACGAAGCCTAGCGTATTCGACGACGAAGCGAAGGAGCTAGACAAGCGCCTGAGCCAGTTGGTTAGCGACTATCTCGCGCTTTATTATCGCTACCCGAACTCCGTTGCAGTCCTTGAAAAGATGCAAGTGTTGGCCGCGCTCCGCGTACACCCGTGGCGCAAAAAGCTTGCCGACGAAGTAAACAAGATTGAACGGGCGTATTTCGGAGAAGGACAACACCTCTTTCTGCAAATGTGGATCGACCGCATCCCCGAAATTTTGGAGCGCGGCGACTGGGACGTGGACTTCGCCGCACGCAACCTGATCACCACTTTGCACGCTTCCCTCCAGGTGCGATGCCCCAACTATCCGGCACTGGCAGATCGGGATGCCTTTACCGCTGCCACCGCCGCCGCTGCTGGCAAGATCCGAGACAAAGTGAACGAGGCGGCGGCTAACGACTCGGAACGCTGCCAAGATCCGGACGCGATCGCGATCGGACGCCTGGCCCTGGAAGCCATGGGATACGAGGGGGCCCGGCACCTTCGCCTTCTGGGCTCGCCAGAGCGGCGGCCAAAGGTTTAGGGGCCAGCGGGCGGGCAGCCTTCAAAAAAGGTCCAGCATAGGGTCCAGCGCCGGAGAGAGAAGCCAGGGAAAGCCATCTTCCTCTGCTTTTTTGGCGGACTCAGGAGGACTCGAACCTCCAACCCCCGGCTCCGTAGGCCGGTGCTCTATCCAATTGAGCTATGAGTCCCCGGGGCGCGCCCCGTAAAGTGACTTCGTCACCACGGGGCACGCAACGTAGCGGCCCCTTTTGGAGCGTCAAGCGCCCCAGCTAGCGGAGAGGAAGGGATTCGAACCCCCGGTACGGCTCTACACCGTACGGTCGCTTAGCAAGCGACTGCCTTCGACCACTCGGCCACCTCTCCAACAAGCAATGATTTCAATACGA
>JAFDFW010000308.1 GCA_019309605.1 Deltaproteobacteria bacterium
CCGCATGCGCTTGTTGCGAAGCGCCGGGTGCAGCATGTGCAACTGCTCGAACATCCGCTCTGGCGTGGTGTCGTAAACGACGCCCTTGCCGAAAACCGGGATCATCATCTTGTACGCCTCGGTCGGGCTCAGCACCTCGTCTGGGAGCCGAAAGAGCGATTCGTGGGCCTCGGGCCCGGTGAAAAGGGTGACGTTCTTGCCGGCCAGCTTGAACTGGGCGACCCGGCCGCATTCGTCGTACGCCCTTTGCAAGAGGCCGACGGGATCCCGTGCAAAGTCGATGGTGTGGCCGATCAATGGGAAGCCACCTTTCATCCGAGGCGGTTTCTTGAGGCGGGTGCCCGTGGCAGGCGCCGTACCTATGCTTGCTGCTGTCGTCATCACTTGCTCCTGAATAGCGTGCGTCGAAGTTGTTCCTCAATCCGATCGGCGAGGTCGGCGGCGTCACCTTGCATCCCCGACTCGACCCATGCCGACATGTGAACCTGCTGGATCGCCACCATGGTGCGCGCAGCGATCACGGGATCTCCTTGGAAGGCATCCCCTTCGCGCATGGCCTCATCGATCACGAGCGCAATCAAGTCGATGCCGCGTCGCCAAGCGTTGACGAGCCCCTCACCAACCTCTTGCGGGTTCGATGCCCAGGCACCGCTGCGGTTGAGGTGAATGCGAAGGAAGTCGGGATGCTCGGTCAACCACCGGATGAACACACGATTGCCCCGCATCAGGCGCTCGGCCGCCTTGTCATCACTTGCCATCGTGCGGCCGGCAAGGAGGAACAGTCGTCCCAAGCGCTCGTCCTGCACGGCTTCGTAGATGTCGGACTTGCCATCGAAAACCGAATACAGGGTGCCGAGAGAGATCCCTGACTCGGTGGCAATGTCCTGGATCTTGGTGCCCTCGTAACCCCGGCTGGCGAAGAGCCGCTCGGCCGCGTCGATGATCAGCGAGCGGTACATCGAGGTCTTGGCGCTGCGCGCCTTCGCCGTAGCTTGCGACATCGGTTCGGAGATTAGAATCACCTTCTATTTTCTGCAACCATATTTTATACTCATCAGGCACAGCTGCTGGGTTAGTACAATTATCTATTATTCCATCAACTTGGCGATGTGTTGAGGAGGAGTGCCGATGCGGGTCAAAGTGGATTTCGATCTTTGTCAGGGACATGGTGTGTGTGAAGGCGAGGCGCCCGAGGTCTTCGAGCTAGACGACGATGGCAAGTTGACCGTGCTCCAGGAAGAGGCTCCCGAAGAGCTTCGTGAGAAGGTCTTGCAGGCGAAAAAATACTGCCCGACCATGGCGATCAGCGTCGAGGATTGAACGTGAGCCAGAATCCCGGACCACGATTGCCGATGCCGTCGGGCTGGTTTCGAATCGCAATCAGTGCGGAGTTGCCTGCCGGAAAGGTCGCGGTCTTCCAGATCAACGGGCAAGAGGTGGTCGCGTTTCGCAACCAGCAAGGCATCGTTGCGGTCGTCGATCCCATCTGTCCGCACATGGGCGCGCATCTCGGCTACGGCGGTCGCATAGTCGATGGCGCGCTTCGCTGTCCGTTTCATGGCTTGCGATTCGACGCCGGCGGCAAGTGCGTCGGAACGGAGTATCCAGGCAACCCTGACGTGAAGCTGTCGCTGCGATCCTGGCCGGTCATGGAGCAACTCGGATGCATCTTCGCGCACGCCGGGCACGACGGCGCCGCGCCAACCTGGGAGCTGCCCGAGTACGACACGACAGGGTGGACCGAGCCGATCACCAAGGTGCTCACACTCAAAGGCCACGTCCAGGACGTCGCCGAAAACGCGGTCGACTTCGGCCACTTTGCCGCGGTGCACAAGTACTCGGAGCTCGAAGACCCGGTGCTGCGAATCGATGGTCCGCGGATGTACTCGAAGTTCGGATTCACGCGGCGCAACCCTTTCCTTCCCACCGCCGACATCCAGTCGATCTTCGATACTGACGTGCACGGCCTAGGCTTGTCGGTGACCGATCTCCGCGTGCCCAAGCTCGGCATCCACTACCGCGTCCTGCTCACGGCCACACAACTCGACGAGGAGAAGATGTCCTTCGGCATCGGCGTGAGCTCCGAGTTCCCCCCGCCTTTCGTGCCGAAAGTGATGCGGGCGCTGCCCCTTCCCTGGGGCGCAGCGACACGCGCCCAAATCCGCCTAATTCACCGCTTCATCATCTCCGACGTACTGCAAGACAAGGAGATCTGGGAACACCGCGTGCCGATGGAGATCCCGGCGTTGATCCCAGGCGACGGCCCAATCGCGAAGTTCCGCCGCTGGGTCAAGCAGTTCTACGCCTGAGCTAGCGGCAGGGGCCTTCGCCCGGGGGCGGGCACTGGGCCACCGCCAACCAATCCATCGTGAGGGCAACGCCTACGTGAATGAGCACACCTCCCCAAATGGAGCGCGTGCGCATCGCTAGCGTCCCAAGGGCGATGCCCGCAAGGATCGCGCCGAGTGTTTCGGGCAGCGGCTTGGGATAGTGGATCATGCAGTAGGGCACGACCATCACGAAGATCGCGCCGTAGCCGAACTTGGGTCTGAGACCTTGAAGCATGTAGCCGCGGAAGAAGAACTCCAAAGCGAGGAACTGCGCAGCATAGAGCACTTGCCAGCGTAGGAAGTGACCGAGCGATTGGTTGGAGTACTTGTAGAACGGATACGTCGCCAGAAATTGATCTTGCGTCGACACGAAAATCACGAACGGCAAAACCAGGAGATAGAGGCCTATGTAGATCCAGAGATGCCGCCCGAAGCCTCGAAAGGAGATGTAGTAGTCCCGAATGCGCTCGCCGGGCATCAACACGATGGTCAGCATCGGAATCACCACATAGGCCACGACGCGGAAGCCCGACCACCACGCCCTGGCGAGCAGGTCCCACTCGTCGCGCGTGTAGACCTTCGAATCGTAGGGAACGAGATCGGAGAAGGTGGCGTTACCGCCGAAGTACCGGGCCAGGGTGAGGGTGACCGCGGTCGTGACGAGGATGACGATCGGCCGGAAATCCAGCTCCTCGGCACCCGCGGTGTCCGCCTGAGCGTCCACGTCTCGCCAGGAATCCAGCAGGACACGGCGGAAAAATAGCTTGATTCTCATCATTGGGGCGCGCGACTATAACCGATTGAACGGCCGGTTGTAGGCAAAGCTTTGGCGCCCATGGAGACGGCCGCGAACAAAGGGAACGATGCGGTTCACTCGGAGCGGCCGGGCGGCGCGGGCCAGTGCTCTGGCATCGACCGCAGGTGCAGGTCCCGCTGGGGGAAGGCTATTTCGATGCCCGCTTCTCTGAACGCCTTATCGATGCTCATGTGAAGGTCGTGCCGAGCAGGAAACAACTGGGCGGGGCTGCGAACGAACACGCGCAATTCGAAGGACAGCGAGCTGTCTCCGAAGCTGAGAAAAAAGACCTCAGGAGGGGGGTCCCGCAGGACACGCCTCGAGTCACGAGCCACCTGGTTCAACACCTCGATCGCACGGTCCGTGTCCGAGCCGTACGCGATTCCAACGGGAATAGAAACTCGAAGAATCGCGTCGGACAAGGTCCAGTTGATCAGTCGCCCCGTCACAAACTCCTTGTTGGGTACGATGAGTTCTTTCCGATCAAATGCCGTGATCCAAGTGGCCCGGATTCGGATCCTCGAAACGGTGCCGTTCACTTCGCCGACGCTCACCGTGTCGCCGACACGAATCGGCCGCTCGAACAAAATGATGAGCCCCGAGATGAAGTTGGCAAAAATCTCCTGGAGCCCGAACCCGAGGCCCAAACCGACGGCGGCCACCAACCACTGAATGCTCGACCAGCCGATGCCGATCGCATCGAACGCGATCGCCAATCCGACCAATATGACGGTGTACTTGACGATGGTTGAGTACGCGTAGCGTTCGCCGGGTCCAACCTTGCGGAACAATGTGGCCTCGAGCACCGC
>JAFDFW010000309.1 GCA_019309605.1 Deltaproteobacteria bacterium
AAGGCCCTCGCCGGCGTCGCGCGCAACCAGGGACGCGCGGGGTTGACGGCCGTCTCCGACATGCTCCACGGGACCGACAACGAACGACTGCGCCGGCTGGGGCTGACCGGCCTCACCACGCACGGTCTGCTCGCGTCTCACCCCAAGGCGTGGGTGCTTGCGCTCCTCCGGCGATTGCTCACCGCTGGCTTGGTCGATCTCACCACGAGTGAATTTCCGATCCCGTATCTGACGGCCCTTGGCGTCGCCACCATGAAGGACGAGGAACCGGTTCGCGTCTTGGTTCCCGCCCCTGATGCGGGCCGTGCGCGCGAGGCCAAGAAGGAGCGTCCCCGTTCCGAGCGAGAGCTTCCGGACAACGTCGATCCGTCGCTCTTCGAAAGCTTGCGAGCCGTTCGACTCGACATCGCGCGGGCCAAGGGCGTCCCCGCGTATGTCGTCTGCCATGACCGGACCCTCGCGGAGATCGCCGCTTACAAGCCGACCTCGATGGAGGCACTCGCCAACATCCACGGGATGGGGCCTGCTCGCATCGAGCGCTACGGCGAGCCGTTCTTGGCCACCGTAAGTGCCCACGCCCCGTAGCCAACGACTTCGTCGCGTTGGCCCGCCGTATCTCCAGAGCTTCGCAAGTCCAGAGTGCGCACGGCGAGTGCGCGCCGTCGCGCGACGCTGAGCAGACCCTGCACGCCGACGCGCCCGCAGGCGTCCTCCGGTGTGATGCGCTCGGGCTCCAGGGACTCGATGGCCGCCGCGGTGGCGGCGTCCATCGCCTTTGCAGTGCCGTAGTCGTGGTAGTGGCTCAAGTCCGAGCTGATCACCATCACGGTTTCGTCTCCATCCCACAGGGCTTCCAACACCTCGTCGACTTGCTCCGGCGACCCACGGCCGAGGGCAATGGGCAAAACCGCGAAGGTCCCAAGCACCTCTTGCAGGAAGGGCAGCTGAACCTCAAGGGAATGCTCCCAGTGGTGTGCGTCGTCGAAAATGTCCACGAAGGGGAGAGCGAGAAGCTGGCGCCGTGCAGTCTCGTCGATCGGCACTCGGCCTAGGGGTGTTTCAAAGGCTGTGTTGCTGGGGACCGCGAGGCCATCGAACGGAATGTGATGACTCGGTCCGAGGAGCACGACGTGCTCGACAACCTCGCGCGATGGTTCGAGCAAGACGAACGCGTTCGCTGCCACCGGACCCGAGTACATGTAGCCGGCGTGCGGCACGATGAGCGCTTTGGGCCAAGGGCCGCGTGACGAAGAACGTTTGCGCGCTGCGTCGAGATACTCGCGAACCACGCCGCGCAACGCTTTCGCGTCCGCCGGATAGAAAGAGCCTGCGACGGCAGGTGGTCGAACAGTCGCCACCTAGTGACTCTGAGCACGTCTCCGGGGTTGTCAACGTTGTGTCACCGGGGTTGCCATCGAATACCCTCATGCGCATCGTGCTTACGATGCCCCGGCGCCGCACATCGACGATACAGACCGATTATTGGAGCCAGCTCGACGACGGGAGGATCGTCTGTGAGCTTTGTCCGCGCGCTTGCAAGCTCAGTGAAGGGCAGCGTGGCCTTTGTTTTGTGCGCGCACGCGAGAACGACGGGATCGTGCTCACGACCTACGGGCGCTCCAGCGGCTTCGTCGTGGATCCGATCGAGAAGAAGCCGCTCAACCACTTCCTTCCCGGAACGCCGGTGTTCTCGTTCGGAACGGCCGGATGCAATCTAACCTGCAAGTTCTGCCAGAACTGGGATATCTCGAAGTCGCGAGAGATGGATACACTCGCCGATGAAGCCTGGCCGGAGGAGATCGCGAATACGGCGGCACGCCTCGGCTGTCGTAGTGTCGCTTTCACCTACAACGACCCGGTGATCTTTCTCGAGTACGCGCGAGACGTGGCAGCCGCGTGCCGGGAGCGCGACCTCCGCACAGTCGCGGTGACCGCGGGCTACGTCAACCCCAAGCCACGGGAGGAGCTGTTCTCGTTCATCGACGCCGCCAACATCGACTTGAAGGCGTTCGACGACGACTTCTATCGACGCGTCGCCGGCGGTCATCTCGAGCCTGTGCTCGACACATTGCGCTACCTTCGACGCGAGACCGACATCTGGTTCGAGATCACGAATCTCGTGATCCCCGGGTACAACGACGGAGGCGATGACCTCCGCAGGATGGCCGACTGGATCGTCGAAGAGCTCGGCCCCGACGTGCCGCTTCACTTCTCCGCGTTCCATCCGGACTACAAGATGCGCGATGTGCCGCCCACGCCGCGTGCCACGTTGAGGTGCGCGAGGGAAATCGCCAAGCGCGCGGGCGTTCACCACGTGTACACCGGCAACGTTCACGACCGTGAGGGCGACACCACCTATTGCGCGCAGTGCGGGGCGGTGCTGATCGCTCGCGATTGGTACGAGATTATCGGTTGGAACCTCGATCACGGAAACTGCCCGGGATGCGGTGCCCGTTGCGCCGGAGTGCTCGAGCCGACCCCGGGCACCTGGGGCGCTCGCCGCGTGTCGGTCAAGATGAGACAGGACGGAATCGCGATTCCCTAGGTGGACGCGCGCTTACGCGGCCGAGATTTTGTCTTGTGGCGGCGTCAGGGCTTTGCCCAAGAAGTCGAGGACTGCTCGAATGCGTGCACTGTCGCGAAGGTCCTTGTGAACCGCTTGCCAGATCTGGCGAGGCTCGGGAGCCCCTTCGAGTGGAAGGCGAACGAGGTTGCGGTCGTGGTCCGCGACGAGGCAGGGGAGCAGGCCGATCCCCGTTCCCGCGACGGTAGCGGAGTAGGTGGCGGAGACGCTGTCCGATCGCAGTGCGACGCGGGCGCCGTCCATTCGCGCCTCGATCCAGTCGTTCTCACGGCGAAAAGGTGGGGTGTTCGCGAAGAGGATCATCTGATGGCCTGCCAGCGAGTCCTTCGGAAGGCCAAACCGGTCGACATAGTCCAATGCCGCGTACAGCCCGAGGTGAATGAACGAGAGCCGCTTGATGATGAGGTCTTCCTGTGTCGGGCGCGCGAGCCGAAGCGCGATATCGGCTTCCCGGCGAGCGAGGTTGACGTCCAGGTTGGTGCACTGCAGCTCGAGCTGGATTTCTGGGAAGCGCTCCCGGAAGCGCCGGAGCTGCGGCGCGATGAATCGTGTCGTGAGCATCTCGGTGGCCGTCAGCCGGACCACGCCCTCGAGCTTTTGGTCCTCGCCTGCGACGTCGCGTTCGACCCCAAGCGCTTCGCGTTCGATCCGCTCGGCCCGAGGGAGCAACCGGTGACCCGCGTCGGTCAGCACGTAGCCGCTCGGGGTCCGATCGAAGAGTCGAGCCCCGAGCTCCTCTTCGAGCTTCATCAAACGTCGCCCAACGGTCGTCGGGTCCAGCATTAGTGCAGCCCCCGCTGCAGCCAACGTCCCATGCCGCTGAAGCGTCAGGAAATACCGAATATCATCCCAATCGAACACTGCCTGCACCCTCGCAGGGGAACTCGGTTGGCGCAACTGCAAAAGTGCGCTTCAAACCTGCGCCCAAGGGGTCGGATTCGGCGCTAAGTCTTTCATATGACAACTGAAAGGAGTCGACTATGCACATGCTCAGTCAAATGGACCCTGACCTCTACAGGGAGGTCCTTCGAAAACAGGCGGAGGTCTGGGACGACTTGATCGCCGCGTTCGCGGCTACATGGGACCGCTTGTTCGAACCGCGGTGGACACCGGAAAACAGAGTCTCGATCGAGGATGTCCTCGCGGATCTAGCGTACGGCAGGGACTAGGTCACAGCGCATCAAAAAGTGTGAAATTTCAACAGAAAAAGCCAGTACTTACGTAAAAATCTGCTAGCATAGGATTTCGGGCGTTCGGAGGAAACCGATGATTGGACCTATGCGTATTTGGCTCGCGGCCTGTATCGCCGTTGGGATGACCGCCGTGGGCTGCGGCGGCGGCCGCACCGC
>JAFDFW010000310.1 GCA_019309605.1 Deltaproteobacteria bacterium
TCGCTCTGCGAGAATGCCTCGGGGTAGGCTCGCGTACTCTCGACGACGTGGATGGTGTAGCGCGCGAACCCGGCAAGGTCACCGCCGCCGGCGTAGAGGAGGCCGATTGTGAACGCGACGATGAGCAGCACGGTCCACGGCATGCGTCGCTGGTAAAGGTCGGCGGCGAGCAAGGCCGCCGCGACGACGACCGTGGCAATGAAGAGGTTGCCCTTGGCATGGATGGACAGCGCCGCGGCTAGGGCCAACGCCCAGACCAGGGCTGAACGAACGCCGGGGGATCGGTCCAAGGTTCGCAGGATCAACAGCCCGAAGATCGGAATGTACCAACGAGCGTCGTCGCTGGCCGACAGCAGCGGCAGCAGGGCGGCGCTGGCCAGCAGGAGCACCCATCGGTGTCGAGGGAGGTGGAAGCTGCGGTCGGCGAAGAACCATCCGATGAGTGCGCCCAGGGCGATGTGGGCGAAGACGAACAGGGAAAACGTCCCGGGATAGAAGAAGGGGAAGCGCAGGAAGCCCCAGACGCCGCTGGTATGCAGGGTCTCCATTCCCCAGGGACGCCCCTCAGCGAAGAGGACGTGGGCGAGTGGTGTGAAGGAAAGATCCGTCGGCAGATCGGCGAGCCTGTGGAACTTCCACGGGAAGCTCCACAGGATCGCCCAACCCATCATCGCCAGGTAGACCGCCGTCCAGCGTACTCGTGCGAGGCTTAGTCTACCCACGGAGCAATTCTAGGCCGGGGGCACAGTCGCTTCAAATGGATCAGGCTGCGCGCGTTGCGCTGTCGGCCTTGCCTGCTTCGTCTACGAAGAGGCGGCGTTCGGCGTTGACCAATTCGAGCAGTTGCCTCTGGTCGATCAAACCCGCGTCGAGGAGGGCGCGCATGTAGCCGTCGGCGTAGCCGCGGGCCTGGGCCAGGGTGGCGTAGTTCGCTCCGCTGAAGCGGGTTTCGATCGTTTTTCGCACGAGGCCGCGCAGGGTCCCCTTGAGCTCGTCTAGGTTCATGGCCGTTCCTTCCATAGGACCGCAGTGTCGGTTTCGGGCCGGTACGGTCAAGAAAACGGCGGGCCAAAGGTCACTAGAAGCAGGTGAGCTCTCGGAAGTCTTTGATTCGCCGGTCCAGGTGCTCGCGTGTGAGCTCTTGGAGAGCGCCAACCCCAACTTCCTGTACGCAAAAGGACGCTGTGGCGGAGCCGCAGATCACGGCTTGGCGGAGGTCGGTGTGGCCGTTATTCGCGAGGTATCCGAGGAACCCCCCGGCGAACGAGTCTCCCGCGCCGGTCGGATCGGCGACGGACTTGAGCGGGTAGGCTGGGGCGCAGAAGATGTCTTCCTCGAGGAACAGGAGCGCGCCGTATTCGCCGCGCTTCACGATCACGGTTTCCGGGCCCATCACACGCAGTGCTTCGGCCACCGCCAGAGGATGGTGATAACCGGTGAGCTGCCGCGCCTCCTCTTCGTTGATGACGAGAATGTCGATGCGCGTGAGCAGCTCCTTCAGCGGATCGAGGGCCGTATCGATCCAAAGATTCATCGTGTCGGCAATGACGAGCTTCGGGCGCCGCACTTGATCGAGAACGTGCAATTGCAGTTGCGGAGCGATGTTGCCCAGCATCACGAACTCGGAATCCTGGAACGACGCCGGGATCTTCGGATTGAAATCCGCAAAGACGTTGAGGTCGGTCTGGATGGTTTCGCGCGACGTGAGGTCGTCGGAGTAACGGCCTTCCCAGTGGAAGGTCTCTCCGATGGCGACTTCGAGACCGGCCGTGTCGATGCCGCGGCTACGGAGCATGTCGACTGCTTCGCGAGGGAAGTCCTGGCCGACGACGCCTACGAGTCTGACGTCCGCGAGCTGTGACGCAGCCAGCGACGCATACGTCGCCGACCCACCGATGACGCGCTCGTGCGAGCCGAGATGATTGTGGATGGTGTCAAAAGCGACGGAACCGACGACGAGAAGCGAGGACATGGTGCCTTTCAGGATACATATTTTCCAATGAGTGGCCGTAGCTTGTCGCGTGCGGCCGCAGAGATCGAATCGGGGCGCGTGATGATGGCGCCGGCGAGAGCCGAAGTGGCGGCGCGCCCGCTGGGGTCGGGCACCGCTTGGGCGAGCTCGACAATGATTTCCTTGGCTTTTGCTACATTTCTTTGCATCACGGCGATGATCGCGTTGACCGTGACCGCATCATGCCCTTCGTGCCAGCAGTCGTAGTCCGTGGCCATGGCGAGCGTCGCGTAGGGCAGCTCCGCTTCCCTGGCGAGCCGCGCCTCGGGCAAGTTCGTCATACCAATGACCGACACGCCCCAGGATCGATAGAGCTGCGATTCGGCGCGCGTGGAAAACTGCGGGCCTTCCATGCACAGGTAGACACCGCCTTCGTGCACCGTTGCGCCGACTTGCTTTGCTGCGCCTGCAAGCGAGCGCGCGAGCTGTGCGTCGATCGGCTCTGCGAACTCCACGTGCGCCACGACGCCATCGTCATCGAAGAAGGTATCGATGCGATGCCTGGTGCGGTCGATGAACTGGTCGACGACGATCATGTCTCCGGGATGAATGTCCTCTTGCATCGACCCCACTGCGGACAGGCTGAGGATCTGCTCCGCTCCCGCCATCTTGAGTGCGAGGACATTGGCCCGATAGTTGATTCGGTGCGGCGCGATGCGATGCCCCCGGCCGTGGCGGGGCAGGAAAAGCAACCGCGTACTTCCAATGGTGCCCGCGATGATCGCGTCGGAGGGCGCCCCGAATGGCGTCGTCATCTCGAGCTCCTCGATGTCGGACAGCTGCTCGAGCTCGTCGAGCCCGCTCCCTCCGATGACGCCGAGTGTTCGTTGGACTTCGCTCATTTCGTGTAGGCCTGACGCATGACGGTGACGGTACGCACCTCGCCCCCGCGGAACACGTCGAGCTGGACGTTCGACCCCACTGGCCCGCGGAGTTTCTCCACGATCGTCTGGTAGTCGAGTTCTCGAACCGAGGTGCCGTTGATTGCAATGATGACGTCGTTGGCCCGAATACCGGCGAGGTCGGCGCCGCCGCCTGCTGGGGCCTCGACGACGCGGAGACCACCGCCTTCCGAGTAGGCGAGCTTTGCGTGAATTCCGCCACTCGGCTGTCCTCGTCCGCCGCCGCCGCAGCCTGCGAGCAAAGCGCATCCCAAGACGAGCGCGGCGAGCATTCGGCAATGTCGGCTCATGATGAGGCACCGGCATAGCCGGGTTCCTGGCGAGTGCAAACCTTCATGGAGGCAAGATTGACAGCCAAGCCCGCGAGAGTACCATGCCCTCAACCCCGCGAAACTGTGAGCGAAACTCCCCTTGGGCCGGCACGATGTATAAGCTCGTCATCTCGGACGACAAAGGTCACGCGACCGTCGTACCGCTTCTGCGCGACGAGATCACAATCGGACGCCAGGAGGGCAACAGCATTCGTCTCACTGAGCGGAACGTGTCGCGCAGTCACGCGCGGCTCCTGAGGCGCAACGGATCGTACATCGTCGAAGACCTTGGCTCGTACAACGGCATCACCGTCAACGGAGAGCGGATCGACGCCAAAGCAGAGCTCGCTGCCGGCGATCAGCTCGGTATCGGTGACTACGACCTCGCGTTTCAATCGGAAGTCATCGCGACAGCCAACACGATACCTTCGCCGAAACCCAAGAGTCAGCCGCCGCCGAGGTTGGTCGTTCTCAGTGGGCCCGCGACCGGGGCGGAGTTCACCTTGACCAAACCCGCGCTTCGCATCGGTCGCGACGAGCGCCTCGACATTTGGATCAACCACAAGTCGATCTCGCACGAGCACGCCGAGGTTCAGGTCAACGACGGCAAGGTGACCGTTTTCGATCTCCAAAGCGCCAACGGGATGCGAGTCAATGGCGTCGACGCGTCGCGGGCGATACTCGAAGCGGGAGATGTTCTCGAGCTCGG
>JAFDFW010000311.1 GCA_019309605.1 Deltaproteobacteria bacterium
TCCCGAAAAGCGGGTTCCATCTGCAAGTACGAGGTGTGCTGGTTTGATCATGTTCCGAGCTCGTGCACGATTTTACCCCCGACAATCGTCATGACGGGCCTCCCCATTAGCTCACGATCGAGCAGCGGGGTGTTGTGCGACTTGGATCGTAGCGCTTCCTTGTCGAGAATCCATTGGGCCTCCGGGTCGAGGATCGTGACATCCGCGCGCCGACCCTCCCGAAGAGAGCCGCCTTCGTAATCCGGCATCAATCGAGCCGGGGCGGTCGAGAGTGTCTCCACGAACCGGAGAGGTTTGAACACCCCGTCACGGACCAGCTGAAACATCGACCCGATCGCGCTCTCGAGTCCGTTGATCCCGACCGAAGCTTCCTCGAACTCACAGTCCTTCTCGAGGTCAGTGTGCGGGGCATGGTCGGTCGCAATGCAATCGATGGTGCCGTCCGCCAGCGCTTCTCGGAGGGCCTCACGGTCTGCCTCCTCTCGAAGCGGTGGGTTGACCTTGCAATAGGTGTCGTAGCCGAGGAGGGCCTCGTCGGTGAGGAGCAAATGATGCGGCGTCACTTCGGCGGACACACGCAGGCCGCGGGCCTTCGCCTCCCGAATCAAGCGAACCGCACCGAGGCTCGAAATGTGCGCGACGTGATACCGGGCGCCCGTCGTTTCGGCCAGGATCAGGTCCCGCGCGACGATGATGTCCTCCGCTGCGCGGGGCCAACCTCGTAGCCCGAGCCGAGTGGAGTGGGCCCCTTCGTGCATCTGCGCGCCTTCGGTGAGGTGGTGATCCTCGCAGTGCTGACTCACCAGGAGATCGAAAGTGCGGGCGTACTCCATCGCGTGCCGCATCACGGCCGCGTTCATCACGCAAACGCCGTCGTCGCTTACCCCAATCGCGCCCGCATCGCGCAAGTCCGCCATCTCGGTGAGCTCGGCGCCTTTCTGCCCCTTGGTGACGGCGCCAAAGGGCAGCAGCCGCGCGCCACCATGTTCCGTGGCGCGCGCGATCATCATCTCTGTGATCGCGCGGGTATCGTTCGTCGGCTTCGTGTTCGGCATCGGGCAAACCGCGGTGAAACCGCCAGCCGCCGCGGCGTCCAAACCGGAGCCGATGTCTTCTTTGTACTCCTGGCCCGGCTCGCGAAGGTGCACGTGTAGATCGATGAACCCCGGACACACCCAGCGCCCGGACGCATCGATGATGCGCACGTCTTCGCCGGCCTGATAGGCAGCGCCCGCGTCGCGCCCCACGTCCTTGATACGTCCCGCTTCGATCACGACATCGGCGGTCTCGTCGAGGCCTTGAGAGGGGTCTAGAACGCGCCCGCCGCGAAGAACGATCAGCGGGGCGATCATCGAGCTCACCATAGCGGTCCGCGCTTACGTGACGGACCCAAACCAGTCAACCCGGTCAGCCAGCTTTGAGATGAAGATCGTCGTCGTCGGCCGCTGCAACGGTGCCAACGGAAGAGGAAAGCTTCGCTTGCGATTTCTTCTCCTCGACGCGCTTCTTCATCGTCATGACTTTGCGATAGACCGCCGCGAAGTCTTTGTTACGCGTGGCCATCGAGGGGGTGCCGCCGCGCAAGAGGGTTTGCAGGATGAATTCGAGAACTTGAATCTCGCCTTCGGAGAAACTGTTGCTGATGCGCATGCGATCGGATCTACCACCGGTCCCGCCAGATGACAATCAGTGACGTGCCATGTAGGGCCACAAGATGTCATATTGTTTCGAGGTTTGGGTTCCAAGATCCTGCTAGTCCGCAATTTCTAGGGTTGCCCATACGGCTATCAACGATCTCAGCAGAGCGTCGGAACCGCCGTGCACGGTTGACAAACCGGTCGAAAGTAAGCGCCGCGGCGGGTCGGCCTAGTGATCCGCCGCCGTCACGCGGACGATCTCATCGATCGTCGTGACGCCCTCGAGCACTTTGTTGAGCCCAGCCATGCGTAGGGTTGCAACGCCGTCGCGAATCATCTCGTCTTTCACCTCGGCGGTCGATCCGCCCTGAAGAACGATTTCGCGGAGCCGGTCCTTGAACGGCATGACCTCGTACAGCGCGATTCGGCCCTTATAACCGGTGTCGTTGCAGACCTTGCAGCCCGTGCCGCGAAAGGCGACGGCGTCTGGAACGGCGCTCTCTTGGAAGCCGACATCGAGGAGCGCCTGCTCGTCGGTCGGCACCTGGACCTTGCACTCCTGACAAATCTTACGAGCCAGACGTTGGGCCAAGACGAGATTGACCGAGGCGGTGACCAGGAACGGCTCGACGCCCATGTTGAGCAGCCGGGTGACCGTGCTGGGTGCATCGTTGGTGTGGAGCGTCGACAAGACCAAATGGCCCGTCAACGCTGCCTTGACCGCAATCTCGGCAGTTTCGAAGTCTCGAATCTCACCGACCATGATGATGTCGGGGTCCTGACGAAGGAACGACCTGAGGGACGCGGCGAAGTTCAAGCCGATGTCCTCGTGCATCTGGACCTGATTGATGCCCATCAAGTTGAACTCGATCGGATCCTCGGCGGTGTTGATGTTCGTCGCGACGTCGTTCAGATCCGACATGGCGGAGTAGAGCGTCGTCGTCTTGCCCGAACCGGTCGGTCCGGTGACCAGCACCATCCCGTACGGCTGGTGAATCGCATCGCGGAAATCCGAAAGCGGCTTCTGCTCGAAACCGAGCTTTGTCATATCGAGCTGCAGGTTCGACTTATCGAGAAGACGGAGGACGATCTTCTCCCCCCAGAGCGTCGGCACGGCGGAAACACGATAGTCCATCTCGCGGCCCTTGCCGAGCTTGAGCTTAATGCGTCCGTCCTGCGGTAGGCGGCGCTCGGCAATGTCGAGCGAGGACATGATCTTGAGACGCGACGCGATTGCGTTCTTGAGCTTGATCGGAGGCGTCATCTCCTCGTGGAGCACACCATCGACGCGGTACCGAACGCGAAGAACGCGTTCGTACGGCTCGACGTGAATATCGGAAGCGCCTTGCTTGATCGCGTTCAGCAGAATCGCATTGCAGAGTCGAACGACCGGCGCGTCCTCGCTGGCCTTTTCGAGGTCGAGGAGGTCGCCGTCGTCGTCGCTGGTCGCAACTTCGATCTCCGACTCGTCGAAGCCCTCCATGATGTCGTCGTAGGAAATCTCCGGCTGCGCATAGGCTTTTTCGAGCGCCGAGAGGATCGCGCTTTCCGACGAAACCACCGGCTCGACGTTGTAGCCGGTGAGGAACTTCACATCGTCGATCGCGTTCAGGTTCGACGGGTCGGCCATCGCGACGATCAGCGAGCTGCCAGCGCGCGACACGGGGATGATCTTGTGGCGCTCACAAACCTGTGGGCTGATCAGCTTGAGGATCTCTCGGTCGATCTCGTACTCGGAGAGGTCGATCGACTGGACGCGATACTGCTCGCTCAGAAAGTCCGTGATCTCTTGGTCGGAGATCGCGCCGAGGCGAGCCAGCGCATAGCCCAGACTGATGTTGTCGTCCTTCTGATGCTTCTGCGCTTCTCGCAGCTGCTCGAGGCTGATTCTCTTCTCGCGAACGAGGAGCTCACCCAGTCTGTTTCTGCTCATGCCTGTTACTTCCCCACCAAGATCCAGTCTTAGTATATTTATTCACAAAAACGCGTAAGACTCAAGTAACGGGTGCCTCGATGCCTCTGTGACCTCTCGCCCAATGTGGGAGCCAGGACTATGCGAGGTAGCTTACCTTCGGAAAAGGGCATTGGCGAAATCCGCGTTTTCCCGAGCGTTTATACATAGTTTTCCAGGGCGGCCGGGCCGTGTTGGCTTGCCGCCGAGCAGCCCTCGCGGTACCGAGCGGGAGTGGCGAAGCCAAAAAAGCAAATCACCGCGGCCCCGAAAGACACGGCGGAGGCGCTCGAGCAGATCGAGCAGCCCAAGATGAACTGGAAAGTGCTGGGCCTCATCGGCCT
>JAFDFW010000919.1 GCA_019309605.1 Deltaproteobacteria bacterium
GTGGAGTCGGCGGGAATCGAACCGTCCCCGAGGCGTCTGATGCCGGTTCAGCTCAGTCGAAGCAGCAAGTTGACCCAAGTCGTTGCGATCTTTGCCTGAGAATCGCTGTGGAATCGCGTACTTGTGTACCCGGAGAGTGTCCCCGTCTCTGTCTCTTCGCTGCGGTGTTGATTGCGGCCTGTTCGCAGTCGATGGTGTCAAAGACCACCGTTGCGCAATACGACCGCATGCCGGGTTACGAAGGGGCGTTCTTCACAAGTTTGCTCGTGATCGGCGTAGGGGAGAACGACGAAGAGAGACGGTTCGTCGAGGATGTACTCTGCAGGGTGCTTTCCGGTGACAGCGCGTACATGCTGCCGAGTTGGAAGCTCTTGCCTGAAAGCAGACTTCTCACCGAGACGGAGCTCAAGGGCGCAATCGCCACGAATCAGTTCGACGGCGTGTTGACCATGCGCTTGGTTAGCGTCGACGAGGACGAGGAGCACGTGGAAGGGACAACGTCCAGAGCGCAACGCGCCCCTCCATTCGAAGGATATTACCAAAGTAGCTATGAAGTTGCTCACGAGCCCGGTTACTACGAGAGAGCAACCACCTACCGATTCGAAACGAACCTCTACGCCACGAGGGACGGCGGCCTCGTCTGGTCCGCTCATTCTGTCTCCGTCGATCCGCACTCGGTGAAGACGAGCATCGAGTCCCTGGCTCGAGCGGTCGCGGAGAAGCTCAGAGAAGAGGGGTTGATCCGCTGGGGGCTATTCACGCTCCGTCAGTTCCCGATCCGGATGATTCCTGGCCGGCTTAGCGTTTCGGCTTCCGTGCGAGGATAATCGCGCCATGTTCTCGAAACGAGGGGCGTTCGACGTGACTCCCAACGCGCTCGCTCGCGCGACGCAAAGGACACCGCCTCGGTGGGATCTGACGGGTTCAAATCCTACGAACGCGGGGCTTGCCTTCGGAGACTTAGCTCTGCAGATGCAACAAGCGTCTCTGGCTCTGTACGATCCACACCCCCGGGGACTCGCCTCGGCCCGACGTTCGCTGGGGGCGCAACTCGACTGGAATCCAGAGCACCTCGTGCTGACCTCCACGACGAGTGAGGCGTACTCGTCTCTCATGAAGCTCTTCTGCGATCCTGGTTTTCCTCGAGCGCATTGGCCCGCGGGTCAAGCTCATCGTGGCGGTGAGCCCCAATAATCCGACCGGCGCGTTTCTGTCGGCGGATGACCTCGAGTTTCTGTTGAGCCACGGCGTGCCGCTGGTCTTGGACGAGGTCTTCGCGGCGTACGACCTCCGCCGCGAGCAGTGCTCCGCTCTGCAGCACACCCAGTCTCCCTCCGGCTTGCTCTTTGCGTTCGGTGGCTTGTCCAAGGCCGCCGCACTTCCGCAACTGAAGTTGAGTTGGATGGCCGTCTCGGGAGCCGAGAATCTAGTGCAACGGGCGCTCGGGCAGCTCGACCTCATCACCGACACCTACTTGTCCGTCAACGATCTCACGCAACAGGGGCTTCCCGCGCTTCTGACGGCGGCGGAGGAACGGAGGGGCCTGCTCTTCGAGCGCTTGCAGCAGAATAGGGGGACCCTCGCCGAGCTCCTTCGAAGTGCGCCGGAGATCTCGGCGCTTCCAACGGAGGGCGGTTGGTGCCAGGTGCTACGATTGCCCAACGTACTTTCCGAACAGGAATGGGTGCTGGGCTTTCTAAAGAGTGGTGTGCTCGTTCAGCCAGGCTGGTTCTATGACTTCCCCGACGAGGCCTGGGTCATCGTGAGCCTTCTGACAGAGCCACGAATCTTCTCGGAGGGGCTGCGCCGAATCGTCCAATCGCTCACCGCCGCTCTGTCGGTGCCATCGGCGCATCGAGTGTCGGATTGACAATTGCGGCGTCGCTGAACGCCCCATAAGCTAACTCTTCGAGCCCAAGAGAGCGCGTTTGTAGTTACTATCAACGAGGGACGGCACATCGAGATGAGTGAGAATATGCTCCGCGGCATCTGCGCCGACCGCTACCGGCCGGAAAAGATTCCTGACTCCGTTGACACGATCGTGATCGGCAGCGGGATGAGCGGACTGAGCTGTGCTGCAGTGCTGTCTCGGATGGGACAGCGCGTGCTGGTGCTCGAGCAGCACTACCTAATGTGGCTCGCCACCGGTGGCGACGAGATGCCCCTGCGCTTCGAGCGCATGGGCGAGCCGGACGGCACCTTCGACCGCATTGCGGTCGGAAACGAGCCGCCCTTCGCCATCAAGCACGACGAGGCCCACCTGCCCGACCTGTACGCCCGCTTTCCGGAGCGGCGTGCGGAGATCGACGAATACCTTCGAGTCTCCGAGCAGGTGCTGAAGCGCTTTCCGCTCTTCGTGATGTCGAAGGCCTTCCCGACTTGGTTCCAAAAACCTTGGCATCGCTTCGTGCTGGGCAAGACTTGGCGGCGCTACGCCGGTCGCAGCTTCCGCGAGGTGCTCGAAGAGATTACGGATGACCCCTTGCTAGCCGGAATCTTGGCTGGCCAATGGATGGACACCGGCTCGCCGCCCGACCGAGCAAGCTTCCTCATAGGCGCGTGCGTCGGACGTGGGTTGGCGATCGAGGGAGGGGCCTACCCGGTGGGCGGCTCTCAGGAGATGGCGAAGTGCCTCGTGCCTGTGATCACAGGGGCGGGTGGACGCGTGCTCGTGCGGGCTGCAGTCGAGGAGATCCTCGTGGACGCGGCGGGCCAGCGTACGACCGGCGTGCGTCTCGCTGACGGCACTGTGGTCCCGTGCAAGCGGGTGGTCTCGAGCGTTGGCTACCACAATACATTTGGAAAGCTCGTCCCCGAGGCTGTGACCGAACGCCTCGAGATTCCGCGGCGCCTCCCCATCGGCAACTCCTGCGGCTTCCTCCTGGCCAACATCGGCCTGCGCGGAACCGCGGAAGACCTAGGGCTCACCTGCGCCAATCTTTGGTACCACCCCACCCGCGAAGATGGGGATATGTTCGGGGCCATCGACGACTTCATGACCAATCCCACCGACCCGGAACGCGATCCCATGATCATGGTGACCTTCCCGTCGATCAAGGGTGGCCAGGGTGCGGAGACCCACGGCGACACGACCACGTGCCAGATCCTGTCCACGGCCGAG
>JAFDFW010000312.1 GCA_019309605.1 Deltaproteobacteria bacterium
CGCTCGAGATCCTCGCCCCCGTCCACCTTGACTTTGATCACCGGCGCGTCCTCGAGTCCGGCGGCGGCGGCGTTCATCTTCTCGGCCGTGTCGACGCTCACCGTACGCATCGTGCGCGCGCCTTGCGGCGCCGCACCGAGGCCCGCTAGCTCCCAGACCGGCTTGCCCGCACGTTTGGCCTCCAAATCCCAAAGCGCGCAGTCGACCGCGTTTCGCGCCGCGCCTGGCGGCATCGCAAGCACGTGGGCACGGGCATCGGGGCCTTCCAAGCGCAGACAAACCGCTTCGATCTCGGAGCGCACCGAGTCGATCGACTCCCCGTACCTGTCGTAGGGCACGCACTCTCCGCGCCCGATCCGCCCTTCGTCGTGCAGCTCCAGCACGACCACTTCGGCCGCAGCGCGAGCCCCGCGCGCGATTCGAAATCCACCTCGAATCGGCCACGACTCCGCTCGGACCAGCGCCTTCATCGCGTTGGATTACGCTTCTTCGTCGACGTCAGTAGCTTCTTTGATCGCCTTGGGGCTGAGCGTCTTGCAGACGAACACATGCACGTCCCAAAGGTCGCGTGGGCGCTGCCCGGCTTCCTGCAGAAGCTCCATCGTCTTCCGGGCGGCCTCGAGGAACTGCACGTACGTCGTGGCGTTCGGCGTCGTGTCGTACTTCGGATCGATATCCAAGATGAGCGCCTGCTTCTTGAAGAAGGTCGGCTTCACGAACAGATGGTCGGCCGGGTAGACCAGCGCATGGAGCAAGGTCGAGAGCGGCCAGGTCGCGCCGTCCTCGACGTCGAGAGCCGCCACGAACGAGTCGAAGCGAATGGGGTATGTCCGCTCACCGTAGAGCAACTCCCTAAGCGCCAGTGCAACGGTCTCGCGCGTGTCTTCCGGAAGGTTCTTGAAGCGCGTCGCCTCAGCCTTCTGAGTCGTGCTCTTCGTGCTCGTGAGGAACTCGTAGACCATCTGATGGATCTCTTCGTAACTCGTATTGCCGATCAGGTCGTCGAGGTTCTTCTGGCTCAGGAGGTCCTCGGCCCGCTCGATCGCGGCTTCCTTGAGCTTCTCGGCGCCCTTGGTGCCCGGCTCGCCTCGCTCTGCCTTGACGTAGGCCTCGTCCTCAAAGCCAACCGGGTACAGCTTCACGAAGTAGGCGACCTGCTGCTCGAACGTGATGTCCGGCTTCTTCGGTGGCGCCTTCGACTTCCGTGTGGAGCCAGGTGCGGGTGCCTGGTTGCGACGTGCGATGCGATCGATGCGCACCGCCTCGTTGGCCTGCACTTCGGTGATCTCCATTTTGTGCCAGTAGTCGGGCCGGAAGCTGCGCTCCGCGCCGTCTTCGAACAGGAAGGTGCGCTTGTCCGGAATCTCGAGGAGAAGCACCGAGCGGCCCCAATCCTTGCGGCTGGTGTGCTCGAAAACTCGGGGTGCAACGGAAGTAGAAGTCTCAGCCATCGATTACAGTTCCTCGAAAATCGGGTAGAAGCCGGCCCTGGGGGTCGGAAAAATGAGCACGTCGTGTATCACGGACATGATGTGCTTGCATCCGCTTGCGATCCCCAGGATGTAGCCCTAGGAGCATCCCTCCGCAACCTCCCGTTCTCATTAGGGTTTAGGCAGAATGAACCGATTGTCAGCAATGCGTTTAGGAGTTTGGCTCACTGTCGCCATCGCGGCCCTCGTCGGCTTGGCCTGCGATCCGGTTCCCAAGGGCGAGCCCGAACCGGTTGAAGAGGCCACCGAAGAGGCCGAAAGCGATCCCCGCCTTCCCGGGGTGGCATCGGTCGACGAGGCGCTCCAGCAACGGCTCGACCGGGCGCTTGCATCACAGGGGCCGAGCTACGTCCCCCGCACCCACCATTTGGCCGACGACGGCTCGCCCCGCTTCACCAACCGGCTGATCGAGGAGTCGAGCCCGTACCTACTCCAGCACGCGCACAACCCGGTCAACTGGTATGCGTGGTCCGACGAAGCGTTTGCGCGGGCCAAACGCGAGAACAAGCCAATCTTCTTATCGGTCGGCTACTCGACCTGTCACTGGTGTCACGTGATGGAGCGCGAGTCGTTCGAGGACGAGGAGATCGCCGCCTATCTCAATCGTCACTTCATCGCGATCAAGGTGGACCGGGAAGAGCGCCCCGACATCGACAGTGTCTACATGACCGCGGTCACCCTGCTCACGGGTCGCGGCGGCTGGCCGATGACCGTGATCATGACCCCCGACAAGGAGCCGTTCTTCGGAGGCACGTACTTCCCGCCACGCAAGGGGGTGCGCGGAAGCCGGGCCGGGCTCGTCGACATTCTTGCTGACATGCTGCGCCTGTATACCAACGAGCCCACACAAGTGGTCGCGCGTGCCCAAGAGATCAGTCAGCGCGTCGAGCGGTCCGCGGCGCTGCAGGCCGGGCCCGGGGTGCCCAGCGACAAGACGATCGTCGTTGCCGCGCAACAGCTCGGGACGATGTTCGACCGGGTCGATGGCGGCTTCAGCGGCGCACCTAAGTTTCCGCAGCCTTCGCGCCTCTCGTTGCTCTTGCGATATGCGCGCCGCACGCGTGACGCCGGGGTCACGGCCATGGTGACCACCACGCTCGACAAGATGGCCGCCGGCGGGATCTACGACCAGGTCGGTGGCGGTTTTCATCGCTACTCGACCGACGCGCAATGGTTGGTGCCGCACTTCGAAAAAATGCTCTACGACAACGCCCAACTGGCGGTTGTCTATCTAGAGGCCTGGCAGCACACGGGCGACGCGACGTACCAACGCGTTGCGCGCGAAATCCTGGACTATGTCGTGCGCGAGATGACGGCGCCGGAGGGCGGCTTCTATTCCGCGACCGATGCGGATAGCCCCACTCCGAGCGGACACGACGAGGAAGGTTGGTTCTTCACCTGGACGCCAGCGGAGCTCGAGCGGCTTCTCGGTGTCGACGATGCGGCCATCGTGTCCGCCGCGTATGGTGTGACCCAACGGGGGAATTTCGAGGGGCGAAACATCCTTCACCGCGTCGAGACGGACCGCGAGGTCGGCGCGCAGCTCCGCATTCCGGTGAAGCGCGTGGCTGAAGTGTTGGAGAGTGCTCGAAGCACTCTCTACGAAGCCCGGAAGCTGCGCCCGCCACCGATTCGCGACGAAAAGATCATCGCCGCCTGGAACGGCATGATGATCGAGGCCTTCGCCAAAGCCGGCTGGATGCTCGACGAGGCCCGTTACACCACGGTGGCGGCCCGTGCGGCGGGATTCGTGCTCGACCGGATGCGCACGGAGAACGGAACTCTCGTGCGCACCTATCGCGAGGGGAAGAAGAGCTCGTCTTCTTTCCTCGATGACTACGCGTTCATGGTGGGCGCCTGCCTCGACCTCTACGAGGCGACCGGCCACGTGGCTTGGCTCGAGCGAGCAGTCGAGCTGCAGAGTGATCAGGACGCGCGTTACCTGGACGCGCAGAGTGGCGGCTACTATCTCACGCCGAGCGATGGCGAGCTGCTGCTGGTGCGGGAAAAGCCTGCGTATGACCGTGCGGTCCCGTCCGGTAACTCCGTTGCAGCCCGGAACCTCCTCCGTCTCCACGATTTGACGGGAGACGCCAAGTGGAGGACCGGGGCCGAGCAGTTGTTTGCATCGCTCGGGTTCCGTGTCGCGCGTTCGTCCATCGGCTATCCGCTGCTTCTGGTAGCGCTCGACCACTATTACGACACCCCTCTCGAAGTTGCGGTCGTCGCCCCTCTCGAGCGTGGTGAAGCGGGGCCGCTCTTCGGGCGTCTTCGCAAGACATTCGTTCCCAACAAGGCGTTCGCCGTTCTCACCGACGCCGAAGCAGCCGAGCATCAGGCGCTGGTTCCGTGGCTGGAAGGAAAACGCGCGATGGGCGGGAAAGCCACGGCCTACGTATGCGAGCGCGGGAGGTGTGAGCTACCGCGTCTTTCAGAAGCAGGTCGACCGGCGCAAGCCGTACCCGAGCTTCGCAAAGGCACCGCCGCCTCGGATGCCCTTCGAGCGTGCGAAGTGATGGACGCGGCGTCTCACGAGTGGGTTTTGGCCACTCACAACGCGGGCAAAGTGACGGAACTCAAAGCCCTCTTCGCCGAGCTCCCGGTCGTCCTTCGCCCCGCCGAGGACCTGGAGCTGCCTGAGCCAGAAGAGACCGGAACGACGTTCGAAGCGAACGCCGAGCTCAAAGCGCTCGCTGCCGCCAGGGCCACCGGGAAACCATCGGTCGCGGACGATTCAGGTGTTGCCGTGCACGCGCTTGGCGGCGAACCCGGGATCCACACGGGCCGCTGGGCGGGCGAGGAGCGCGACTTCGAACTCGCGCGCCGCCGCGTCGAGGATCGTCTTGCCGAGATCGGCCCGGAGCCGAGCCGCCGCGCCACCTACATTTGTGTTCTGTGCGTCGCCTGGCCCGACGGGCGTACCTGCAGCTTTCGCGGCGAGACCTTCGGACTGCTTGTGTGGCCGATCCGCGGAAATTTGGGCCGCGGCTTCGAGCCGATGTTTTTGCCAGACGGCTACGCGATCACGTACGGAGAGATGACGCCGCAGCATCGGCTACGCGTCAACGCGCGGGCAGCCGCGATGCGCAAGCTCGAAGAAGCACTCTTCGGCTGAGCCTTGTCTAGGTTGTCTAGGTTGTCTGGGTTGCCTAGGGCCGGCACTTGAGGTCGGAGTAGGGGCACACGAAGCGAACGTGGAGGTGATCTTCGTGATTCGGGAAATGTCGAATCACGCCGTCCGGTTCGTACTTGCCGCGTGGATACTGAATCCAGCGACCGAGCTGGGCCTTAGTGGCCCCTCTGCGCTTTGCATAGCGATAGAGCTTCGCTTGCAATCGGTAGTCGATGAAGATCATCTCGGCTTGCCCGTGGCGAAGCCAGTACTCGAGCAGAGTCCACTGCCGTGCGACATCGAG
>JAFDFW010000313.1 GCA_019309605.1 Deltaproteobacteria bacterium
TCCATTACTTCGTCGCCGTACATCGTCCGATTCAGTTCCTCGAAGTCGTCGCCCTGAGGGATCATCATTCCGCCGCATACGCCCAAGACCTGGCCGGTTACCCACTTGCCTGAGTCTCCGGCGAAGTAGACCACTGCGTCTCCAATTTCTTCGGGCGCGCCCGGGCGGCCAAGCGGTGTCTTTTGGATCAGGTCCGCGAGGAACTGTTCCGGGAGATGCTCTTCGGTCGCCTCGGTCACGATGTAGCCCGGGGCGATGCAGTTCACACGGATCTGGAACGGCGCCAGTTCGAGGGCGGCGCAGCGCGTAAGCATTTCGAGGCCGGCTTTGGTCGTGCTGTATGCGGCCATCCACTTCTCGACCTTCGATCCCGCCACGGAAGAGATCGTGATGATGCTTCCCCCGCCATGGTCTTTCATCGAAAGTCCAGCGTGCTTGATGCACATCGCGGTGCCGACGATGTTGAGCTCGCAGCAGAACTGCCACGCATCGATCGGTGCATCGAGAATCGGCCCCGGGTACCCGCTCCCTGCGTTCGCGACCAAGATGTCGAGGCCACTGGCCCCGCCTGCGGCGTCGACCGCCGCTTTGACGTCGTCTTCGTTTGTGATGTCGCACTCCCGAAAAGACACCTTCCCATCGGGGACGATCGCCTTCAGCCGGCCCACGGCCTCTTCGAGCACGTCATCACGTCGCCCCACGATCAACACCTCAGCGCCCTGCTCCAGCAAGCGCTGAGCACATCCAAATCCAACCCCGGTGCCACCACCGGTCACCAGTGCACGTTTCCCAACTAGCTGCATCACTTAGGTCCTTTCGATCCCAAGCTCCCTGTGTACAGCATTTGTCAGCGTCAGCGCCAGCGCCGGTGCCAGTGCCAGTGCCAGCGCCAGTGCCAGCGCCAGTGCCAGTGCCAGTGCCAGTGCCAGTGCCAGTGCCAGTGCCAGCGTCAGCGTCAGCGTCAGCGCCAGTGCCAGCGTCAGTGCCAGCGTCAGCGCCAGTGGGACAATCCGGCCGTTAACTGGTATCGACTGGCCGTGCCCGATCTGTTCCCTCGCCTCACTCACGCCGACTCGCGCACCGCGCTACTGGTCGCCGACGAGTCGTGGACCTACGCTGAGCTCGCCGGCGCCGCGCTCGAGCATGTGGCCTTGCTTGAACGGGTTGGCGTCGAACGGGGCGACCGCGTGGCCGTCTGGGCGCAGCCGGATCTCTCTACCGCCGCCGCGATGATCGGGAATGCGGCGGCCGGGGTGGCGACCGTGCCGCTCAATCCGAAGCTTGGTTTGAGCGAGCTCCGCCACATCTTCGCCGACTCCGAGCCAAAGCTCGTCTTCTGTGTGGAAGGCGGTGAAGTACCGCACGAGATCACTGGCGTGCCATCCCTTCGGGCCGCGTATATGCCGGATCCTGCCTCGTTGCCCGCACTTCCGGTCGACGATACACCCGCGCTGATTCTATACACCTCGGGCACCACCGGCCCTCCCAAGGGCGTGGTCATCACACGGCGCAACATCGCGGCCAACCTCGATGCGCTTGCGGAAGCATGGGAATGGACCGCCCGCGACACGGTCGTTCATTCGCTGCCCCTCATTCACGCGCACGGCCTGGTGCTCGGGCTTCTTGGAAGCCTGCGGGTTGGTGGGGCGCTTCACTACGTGCCTCGCTTCACGCCGGAAAGCATCGGAGAGGCGCTGGTCGATCCGCGTCACGAGCAGACGGTTCTGTTTGCGGTGCCCACCATGTTTCACCGACTTGCCGAGGCGGCCGAGCACGACGAAAGCCTCCGTGAAGCGCTGCGCCAGCCGCGGCTCCTCGTCTCGGGCTCAGCGGGGCTGTCGTTGCGAGAGCACGAGCACATCCAGATCCTCGAGACGCTCATCAACTGCGGGGTGCCGGCCTCGCATGCCCCGATGCCAGGATACGTCGGGCCGCCGCTCCCTGGCGTAGAGCTGAAGCTGGTCGATGAGCAACGCCAGGAGATCGATGCGCATGACGATCAGACGATCGGCGAAGTTGTGGTCCGGAGCGCCGCCGTCTTTGCTGGGTATCTCAACCGCGACGATGCGACCGCCGCGGTCTTGGACGATGAAGGCTGGTTCTACACGGGCGACCTTGCGACCCGAACCGAGGACGGCGCGATTCGCATCTTGGGCAGGCGGAGCACTGACCTGATCAAGACCGGTGGCTATCGGGTTGGCGCCGGGGAAATCGAAGCATGCTTGCTCGAGCATCCGTCGGTTCGTGAAGTGGCGGTGGTCGGGCTTCCCGACGAAGACCTCGGTCAACGGATCGCCGCGTTTGTCGTCTTGCGACCGGGAGCGAGCGAGGACCCGGCCGCGTTGACGAGCTTCGTGGCGGAGCATCTCAGCCCCCACAAACGCCCGCGCGACATTCGCTTCACGGGAGGGCTTCCGCGGAACGCGATGGGCAAGGTGCAGAAGAAGCTTTTAGGCGGTTAGCGGAAGGGCGTCTCTGCTGACGCCGCAAGCCTCGGCCACGTCGTCGCGATAGGCGCGCCACGCATCGACCGCCTGCCGCATTGCGCGGACAACGCCGACGCGGTCGCTTGCTGGCAGGTGGTTGAGCATGACTCGCCATGCGGCTTTGCGGTGCTCGCCTTCGACCGAGCGGTGCGCCTTTGTGAGCGCTAGGCATTCAACGGGTAGCCCATAATGTTTCGCAAGCGGGTGGTCTTCGAGTGCGGCTTGCGGACGAGGGCTTGCAGACGAGTCCAACTCGTGCCGCTCGTACGCCGTCCCTTCGATGAAGAGTGTCGCGACCGCCGCGGCGATCGCCCAGCCTCGATTCGTGGTCACGTCATCCAAGAACCCTCGATACGCGCGCGCCGCCGGAAGCAATTGCACGTTCGCGAAGCGCTCGACGTCCATCCCTAACCCGCGCGGATACATCATGAACAGCTCCGGGTGCGGCTTTCCTGCCGCCAGGCCGCCGGTTTCTTCCTCGTAGAGGTTCTCAGCCAGTTCGCGTCGCACTTCGGGGATAGGGCACTGCACGTACGCGCGTCCCACCATGACCGGAAAGTCCCGAACATAGACCGCCCACTCGTGCTCGAGGTGGATGTGCAGCTTATCTTTTGGCACGAGACCCGCGGTGAAGGCTGGCCAAGCCCAGTGCGTCTTTCTCTCCATCTGCTGAAGCAGCGCCTCTTGAAACTCGGCTACATCCACTCTTTAAAGGTAGAGGTTGGCCGGGCCAGTGTCGAAAACACCGGTAAATGTTGGCGAATTCAGGCGTCGCCCTTGAGATACGTATAGCCGCGCAGGCTTTCTTCGTAGTGGCGCATGAAGGTGCGCAGCTGCGGCAAGGTCATCCGCCCCTGGTTGAGCGCGCGCTCAGCTTGCTTGCGAACGCGTTCTACCATCTCTTCGGGGTCGTACTGCAGATAGCGCAACACCTCGTCGATCGCGTCGCCCTTGATGACGTTCGCGACGCTGTAGCCGTAGTCTTCGAGCCGGACGTGCACCGCGTTCGTGTCTCCGAAGAGATTGTGAAGGTCGCCCAAGATTTCTTGGTATGCGCCGCCCAAGAACATCCCGAGGAGGTAGGGCTGTCCGGGTTCTACCGGATGAAGGTCGAGCGAGTGCTGTACCTCTTCGACGTCGATGAAGTGGTCGACGATGCCGTCCGAGTCGCAGGTCACGTCCGCGAGTCGAGCGCGAACGGTGGGCTCTTCGTCTAGGCGATGAATCGGCATGAACGGAAAAAGGTGGTCCATGGCCCAAATGTCGGGCGCCGATTGAAACAGGGAGAAGTTGCAGTAGTAGATCGCGCCCATGAGCTCTTCGACGGCGTTGAGCTCCTCCGGCACGTACTTCAATCGCCGCATCGACCGGCGAATCTTCTCGCAGCAGCTCCAGAACAAGTGCTCGGCGCGCGCGAGCTCGCGAATCCCGAGGTAGCCGAACTTGAAAAGGCTTCGTGCTTCTTCGAGCGCCTGCTGCGCGTCATGCCACGATTCCTGTACGTTTTTCGGCTGGATGCCCTTCCAGGTCTCGTAGAACTCGTCGAGGATGCGATGCGCGTCGGGAGCAGGCTCTGGCGGGTCCTCGAAGTCCACGTGGTCGACGCCCAAGGCATCGAAAATCAATACCGACTGATAGGCGGCGATCGAGCGTCCGCTCTCGCTCACGATGGTGGGCGGCCGTACGCTCGCCTTTTCGCACGCCTCCTGGATACCTGCGACGATGTCGTATGCGTACTCCTTGAGGTCGTAGTTCATCGAGCCGCGGAAGTCGGTCTTCGAGCCGTCGTAGTCGACCGCCAAGCCGCCACCGACGTCGAGAAAGCTCATCTCGCAACCCATCTTCATGAGCTCGACGTAGATCTGGCTCGCTTCGCGCATGGCGTTCTTGACGGGGATGATGCTCGACACCTGGCTTCCCAAATGGAAGTGGAGGAGCTTTAGGCAGTCGAGCATGTCGCGTTTTTCGAGCTCTTCGACGACGTGCACGATTTCCGACATGGTCAGGCCAAATTTGGCGCGATCACCCGCCGAGTCCGCCCAGCGGCCCATTCCCTTACTGCTCAACTTCGCGCGTACGCCGAGACAGGGTCGAATGCCGAGCTTTTCGGATGCGCGGAATGCCAGTTCCAGCTCCTCGATGCGTTCGAGCACGACGACAACCGTGTTGTCGAACCGCTGCGCTACGAGGGCCGTCTCGAGATAGGCGAGGTCTTTGTACCCATTGCAGATGATGAAGCCGTCTTCATCTTCCATCGCGGCGAGTGTGATCAGCAGTTCCGGCTTCGAGCCCGCTTCCAACCCGAATCGCCAAGGCCTTCCGGACTCGACGATCTCATCAATGAGGTGCCTCTGCTGATTGACTTTGATCGGAAAGACGCCGCGATACTCTCCCGCGTATCCGTACTCGCGAATCGCGCTCTCGAAGCACTCGTTGAGCAAGCGGATGCGGTCCTGGAGGATGTTGGGGAATCGGATCAACAACGGCAGGTCGAGCCCACGTTCTGCAAGCTGCTTGGTCAGGTCGTAGAGATCGATCGCCCTGTCCTCGGTCGGGTCGGGCCGCACCTCGACGTGACCGCCTTCATTGATGCGAAAGTACGGCTCCCCCCAGCCTTTGATCTGGTAGAGCTTCATGCTCTTTTTGACGCTCCACTCGCGCGGCTGGCCGTTCTCATCCATGAGGCCCAGGGGTTAGCACATCGGGTGGGGTCACGGTCGTCCCGGCGTCGTTGCTCCTGTCGCCCGGCCGTGGTAGCCGAACGCGCGAAGGGGAAATCGTATGAAGAGCCGCTTGGCGCTTGTTCTCATTCTCTGCCTGCAGGGATTTACGTGTGATGAAAATGGAGCAGAGCCCGCCGTACCGCTCGAGCAGGCGGCCGGGGAGGCTCCCGAGGAAGCCCAAGCTCCTGCGCGGGCCCGCCGCTCGCCCGCGCCCGCTGTCGCGCCGGCTCCGGACGGCACCGCCACTTACGAGGATCTGCTCGCACTGCTGCATCTCGCAGACGTCTATGATCCTGCGGGGCTGTTCATCGACTTCGGGACCGCCGCCCGTCTCAAGTACACCATCGGGAACTGGAACAGCGGTTGGCAGGGTGAGAGCCGTGAAGGTGAGGCACGTGTGTCGACCTTCGGCAAG
>JAFDFW010000035.1 GCA_019309605.1 Deltaproteobacteria bacterium
CTGATCCTCGCCGCCGATGATGCCTTTGATTGCCTGTTTCACGCTTTCCGAGGCGATATCGTTCTGGTTATCTCGTCTTATGGCGCTGTTGAAGAAGTACTTCAACTCGAAAGTGCCGCGATGCGTGTGGACGTATTTGTTGCTGGTTACACGGGAAATCGTGCTCTCGTGCATGCCCACTTCCTCGGCTACGTCGCGCAGAATCATTGGCTTCAGGTACTCGATGCCCTTGTCGAAGAAGTCCTGCTGCTTCTCGACGATGCACTCGGTGACCTTGACGATGGTCTTACGGCGTTGATCGATGCTCCGGATCAGCCATTGCGCGCTGCGGAGCTTGTCCTGGATATACTCTTTGGCCTTGGGGTTGTCCGCCATGTTGTGGACGTGGACATCGGGCACGATGTACCGCGGCTCCTCGGTCTGGAACCGGCGAGCCGGCCGCGGCTCGAGCTCCGCTATAATTTGCGCGACGTCGTACACCTCGTCGAGCGGGCACTCGCACGCCTTGGCAATGGCCGGATAGTGCCTCTTCTCGAGGTCGGTCAAGTGATCCGACAGCACGCGAAGGACGAGCTCGTCCATGCCGAAGTGCTTCGCCTGAATGGTCAAGCACTCTTCGAGTGATCGGGCGGCGACACCCAGCGGATCGAACTGCTGAATCATCGCGAGGACCTCTTCGGCGTCTTCGGGATCGAGAGCGGCCTCTGCCGCAAGCCGCGGAACGATGTCTTCCGGAGCGAGACCTTCAACTTTGAGATACCCGTTGTCGTCGAGGTTTCCGATGACCAGCACGGCGAACCGACGCTCGTCCTCGACGAAATCACCCATGCGCAACTGCCATTCGAGGTGCTCAGTCAGATCTTCGAGGCTCGACAGCGTTGCTTCGAGTCCGGGCATCTCTTCGTCCGGCCCGCGACGCATCGAAGGCATCGGCGCCTCGTTCGACTGGTTCTCGAGGTAGCGCTCCCAGTCGATCTCTTCTTTCTTCGCCTCGTGGGCCTCGAGCTCGGGCGTCGGCGATTCTTCGTCGCCGGCGCTGCTCGGCTCGCGAGGCTCAAGCCCTTCCTCGAGTATGGGGTTCTCGAGCAGCTCCTCCTGCACGAGCTCGCTCAGCTCCATGCGTGACATCTGCAACAGCTTGATCGCCTGCTGAAGCTGAGGCGTCATGATGAGCTGTTGCGATAGTTTGAGTTGCTGCTTGAGCTCCATTTGGGCCCCACGCCCCCCTAGGCGCGTCGATTCGTAGTATAGCCGGGTCGGGGGCTCAAGGAAACTCGACCGCCCAGGCTCGCGAATCGCACCTCGCTCGGTTATTCTGTCGGAGTGGGGACTGGCCGTCCATTTCCAAAGGCGGTGGTGGTCGTCGCCGATGACGATCGCGCGACGTGCGAGCGTATCTCTCTACTGCTTCGGGCGCGCGGGCTGGTGGTTGTCCCCGCCAACGACGGTCAGAAGGCCATCGACGCGGTGCGCGCGCAGGAGGTCGACCTCGTGGTGCTGGATGTCGACATGCCGGGGCTGAATGGCATCGACGCGTGCAAGGTCGTCAAAACCATCACTAAGGATCGCTTCGTTCCGGTCGTCCTTCTCGCGGCGCCGGGCGACCTGAGCGCACGGGTCCAAGGGTTGCGCACGGGAGCGGACGACCACGTGACCAAACCATTCGAGGACGGGGAGCTCTTAGCGCGCATCGAGAACATGCTGCGGGTGAAACGAGCCCACGACGATGTGCAATTTGCCAAGAACGAGATCCGCTACACATCCCTACACGACCAGCTTCGCGCGCTGCCGGACCACCGATTCTTTCACGAGTGCATCGCAATCGAGTTCGAGGAAGCGCAACGCCACCTGGATCCGCTCGCTTGCTGCATCCTCGCGATCGATGACTTTCGAGAGCTGGTCTCGAAGCACGGCAGCGAGCTCGCCGGATGTGTTCTCGACGAAGTGTCTGCGCGGGTGCAGCAAACAATTCGCCCAACCGACATCGCAGCACAATTTAGAACGGCCGAGTTTGGGCTCCTCCTGCCGAACACCCGCCCAGCAAAGGCGCTGACCTTAGCCGACCGCATCGTGACCGAGGTCGCACTCCGACCGTACGATCTGCCTCAGAGCGCCGCGAGCATAGAGGTCACAATTTCGCTCGGGATCGGGCTCTATCCGAGCGGGAGCATTCGCTCACACAGCGAGTTGTTGGACGCGGCGAGCATCGCGGTGGCCCGAGCGCGGGTCGCCGGGTCCAATCGCGTCTGCGTCGTGCAGCAGCAGGGCTATATCTTCCGCCCCACGCTCCCCGGCGCAGCCTAGTCTGGAGGGGAGGCGCCCATCCAGCGGCTGGCGACGGCGGTGACCAGGAGGCCGGCCATCATGAGCCACAGCCCCCACAGCCACTCGACGTCCGCGGTGTAGGCCTCGGCGACCAACCCGATCCGGCGAGTGGTGTAGAGCAACGGCAGCACGCCGCCCGCGGCCAGTCCAAGCACCGCCAACCGCGCCGCCCGCATCGTGGAGCGGCTGCGGCGCCGCCAAAGAATCCACAGCACCACGATCGCCGAGCCAGGGGTGAGCCAGAGATTGCCAGCGCCGTCGATCGCGACCACCAGGGCGGACGCTGCCAGGGCACGGGCGCTGACGAACGGCGCCACGAACCCCAGAAGAACGAGCATTGCGCCGAGCAATACCGCACCCCGGCCCAGACGTGGGTCGCCAAAGAACGCGACGCGATCGAGCGCGCGCTCCGCCGTCCGAGGCAGCCTGTCGATGGCAACCAGGGTGATCTCGTGCTCCGGACATTCGGCGCGCCCCTCGAACCCGTCACGACAAAAGGGGCAGAATAATATCCTAGGGCGTTCAGATGAGTCTTCGGACGGAGGCATGCTTGGATCCCGGTCGCCGTGCGTCTTTCCTGCGTTCGTGTTATCCGCTGTCCCGGGTAATGGAAATCCGGGGCCTCACAAAAGTCGACTACGACTATATCATTTCGGTGCTCGATCAGTGGTGGGGCGGCCCTGCTGGAAGGCGTGCCGACCCGATGTTTTTCTACGAGTTCGGCGAGCATGCGCTCGTTGCCGAGCTCGATGGCCAGGTGATCGGTTTCCTGCTCGCTGCGCTGGTGCCCACGCCATCCGCGACTGGATACGTGCATCTCGTTGGAATTCACCCGGACCACCGCCGGCGAGGGGTCGGAAAGCGACTCTACGGCCAGTTTACGGAGCGATGCCGAGCGGCTGGGATGAAGCGGATCAAGTGCTTGGGTGCGGCTGGGCATGAAGGCCCCGTACAGTTCCACGAGTCGATGGGATTCGAGAGCACCGAGGTCCCTGACTACGCGGGTCCGGGGCGTGCGCGCGTCGTATTCCTCAAGGAGCTTTGACCTGGTGGCGACTCCCGGTATCCTGAGACGCAGGTAAGCGGGGGGACAACCAGGCATGGGCTACTCATCGGCGGGCGAAGCGCGACAAGCTCGCGAAGCGCTCGGCAAAGCACTCGAGGCACTACAGCAAGACGAGGACGTTCCGAAGGAGGTGCTCGGCATCATCCAGAACGTAGCGAAGTCCGTTGGCGCGCTTTTCGAGGCGGAATACGCGTCGACCGAGCCAGACGGCAAAACTTGTGTGAAGAGTGCACTCGGTACGCTCAGCCAAACGCTCGCCCTGCTTCAGGATGTGAAGAGCGAGCACTCGGGGGTGCAGGGCGCGACGGAAAGCATCGCGGACGTCGTCGGCATCCTCTTTCCACTGACAAACAAGCCGAGCGTCAGGCCCGACGCTGCTTCGCAGCGCCCTCCGTCACAGCGCTCTCCGGCGAGCGCACCACCGGCACAGCGCTCTCCATCACAGCGCTCTCCGGCGAGCGCACCACCGGCGAGCGCACCACCGGCGAGCGCACCACCGGCGAGCGCACCAGCGGCGAGCGCACCGGCGGCGAGCGCGATCCCGTCCGTTGCGCCGGCGGCGAGCGCGACTCCGTCCGTTGCACCAGCGGCGAGCGCGACCCCGTCGGTTGCGCCGGCGGCTCAGCGTCCTCTTTCACCGTCCAATCGTCCTTCCACTCGGCCGCTGTCTAGCAGGCCGGTTTCGGGGGCGCCGGCGCCTATCCCGACTTCGATGCTGCCTCCTCCCGCACCCATTCCGAGGGGCGCACGACGACCGGTCGAGGCGAACCTCGGCGCGACGACGCAGTCCAACTTCTACGTGGGCTTCAGCGGTGAAATCGCGCACGGCGGCGTGTTCCTCGCGACGTACGAAGCGCTTCCTAAAGACACGTCGGTCCGCATGTTGGTCACTTTGCCTGGTGGGTTCGAGCTCGAATGCGATGGTTACGTTCGCTTCGTGCGCGACCCCATGGACTTCATGTCGGAGTCCGAGCCTGGCATGGGCATTCAGTTCGAAGGGCTGTCGGACGAGGCGCGAGACTTGGTCCTGCGGTTTATCCGCAAACGCCCACCAATCTTCTACGACGTCTAGTGCGCGGATCTTTTTCCTCGTGGCCGGCTTACGTCCTCGTCGCTTCGCTGCGAGGCACATGAGTGCCTCTCACTTCGCTCCTGCGGGCGCGCTCGACCACAAGAAAAAATCTCCGCACACTAGTAATCAGTGTTCGCCGAGGAGCTTGCTCATCGAGGCTTCGTCAACCGGCGTGAAGGAGTACGATTCCATCTCGGTCGACGTCACCCACGCGTACCCCTTGACCGCGTGACAATGAAGCTCGTCGCTGAGCAGCGTGCACTCGTAAAGATACAAATCGACGGCGTACTTTTCGTAGGGATGGTTCACGAACGAAATTAACTGGCCCACTTCGACGCTAGCGCCGAGGCGTTCGGCCACTTCGCGCGCCAACGCCGACTCGTCGCTCTCACCTCGTTCGACACGCCCGCCCGGAAAGTCCCAGAGCAACGGCAGCACGGCGGCATCGCGACGCTGTGTGATCAAATACCGCCCGTCACGCTCTACGAGGGCAGCCACCACACGAATGGTCTTTATCTCCGACGGCACGATGCGGGATATAGCATCCCCGAGGTGTTTACATTGGGTAGTGGTGCACGATCTCGCGCGGAGGCCGCTCGACATTCAGGACGGGGCTCGTGATCAGGTCCCGGCCCGCCGCAATGAAGAAGAGCGACTCACCGACTGTGGGGAGCCCTTCCGAAGCGCTGATGGCCCCATTGTCGTGGAACTTGAGGCCGCCCGAGACCGTGCTGCGAAGGGCGAGGTGACCGGCAAGCCACTCCCCGTTGCGGCGATCGCGGACGCCCACACACACATTGCGGCGCACGTGGTATTCACTGTTGCGAGTCACGAAAATACGATGAATTCGGCGTTCTTTACCCAAATAGCCCATCAAAAACCTCCTCGGGCGCTACGATAGGATTCCAGGCCACCTTACATGTGGGATAAAGTAGGACCAAGAAACTGGCGGCGCCCGCTCCTCCTGCAGCCAGACAATTTCACGCCTCCGGAGCGAACACCCTGGGGAGGCCGTCGAATCGCTGAACAGCTGAAGCGGAACGTCGGTTTGGAGGTCCGTGGCGTGGTTGGCGAAGCCTGGGAGCTCTCGGTAGAGCCCGATTTTCCGAGTCGGATCATCGGCGGGCCGACGCTGGATGAAGCGCTCCGCTCCGACCCAGTTCTCCTCGGACGAGAGGCGGCGCTCGGATCGACGGCGTTGCTGGTGAAGCTCGTCGACGCCGCGGACGATCTTTCGGTCCAGATTCACCCCGCCGACACCGACCCGCTTCTTGCTGCGTCCGAAAGTGGCAAACCCGAGGCTTGGTACATCCTCGACGCGGAACCGAGCGTTTCAGCGCTCTCCGGTGAGCGCACCCCCGCGGGCTTGTACCTCGGTTTTCGCGACGGCGTGTCGCGGCAAGACATCGAGACAGCGATCGATCAGGAGGGAGCGGTCGACGCGCTGATGTCGTTCGTTCCGGTGGCTCCCGGGGACGTGTTCCTGATCGAACCTGGAACGCCTCACGCGATCGGAAAAGGCGTCTTGCTGCTCGAGCCACAACGGGTCTCTCCTGGAAAACGCGGTCTCACGTACCGCTACTGGGACTGGAACCGCAGGTACGACGCTGCGGGGCGCCTCGACCCCGGCGGGCAACCGCGTGCGCTTCACCGGGAGCGGGCGCTGGACGTGACGGACTGGGAGGGCCAGCGAGGTCACGCGCTCCTCGATCGGGTGCGCCATCGGGCGGGACCGGCTGCGATTGACGGACCGGCGAGCCTCGAGACCATCGCAGGCGACGGCGGGCCGCTCGAGTCCGAGGTTTTTTCCCTGCAACGCCTGGCAGGCTCGGGCGACCTCGCGCTTCCTGCCGACGACCGGTTGCGCTCACTCACCGTCTTGGACGGAGCTCTTGCGCTGCACGATGGTGAGACCGTGTTGGAGCTCGGGCGGGGTCAGACCGCTGCCCTCCCCGCGTGTCTCGGGCCGCTGCGCGTCGAGCTGGATGCGGCGCATGCCATGCTCTGCACATTGGCTTGACGAGCGCATGCCCCCGTTAGAAAGTGCCGCGCCTTGACGACCTCTTTGACAGCGCCCTCCGGCGAGCGCACCGACCGGCAAGCACTGTCCGAGGCGCGCATCCGGCCTTTCATCTCGATTGTGATCCCTGTTTACAACGAGGAAGCGATTCTGCGTGCGGCCGTCGTGGACCTCGTCGATCAACTGAGCGCCTTTCCCTGGTCGTATGAGCTCGTGCTCGCGGAGAACGGATCGACGGACCGAACCATCGAGGTGGCGACCGAGCTCGTCGAGCGCTTCGAGCAACTCGTGTGCCAACACACCGACGAGCCCAACTACGGCAAGGCGCTTCGAGAGGGCATCCTGCGCGCGCGAGGCTCCATCGTGATGTGCGACGAAATCGACCTTTGCGATACCGACTTCTACGAGCGTGCGGTCGCCCTATTGCAAGATCCATCGGTGGACTTCGTCGTGGGCTCGAAGGTGATGGAGGGAGCCACGGACGAGCGGCCCCTCTATCGGCGCCTCGGCACGGTCGTGATCAACGGCATGCTCCGGGTCACGCTAGGGTTCCAAGGAACCGACACGCACGGGCTCAAGGCCTTTCGGCGGGAGCCCGTCCAACCGATCGCGGATGCCTGCCTGATCGACCGCGATCTTTTCGCGTCCGAGCTCGTCATCCGGGCAGAGCGCGCCGGTCTCGGCGTTCAGGAGATCCCCGTTCGGGTCTTGGAGAAGCGACCCCCGACGATCGGGTTGGCAAAACGAGTGCCCAACGTCTTGAAGAACCTAGCTAAACTCTTCATCGCAATCCGGATCAAAGGGTGAGTCTGAGACTGGCATCGATATCGATCGACTTGGACGAGGTGCCTCGCTATGCGGCGATCCACAGCCTCGCGGCTCCTCGAGGGCCGGGCGCCCATGCAGTGTACGACCGTTGCCTCCCGCGGCTGACCTCATGGCTGGATGACGAATCGATTCGGGCGACCTTTTTTGCGATCGGGGAAGACCTCGAACGCGAGGAGAACCGTGACACCATCTCGGCCCTCCACCATGCTGGACACGAGATCGGAAATCACTCGTACCACCATCACTACGATCTCACGCGCCGCGCCGTCGCGGACATCCGGGAAGACGTCGAGCGGGCCGCAGAGGCCATCGAGGGAGCATGCGGAAAGCGGCCGGCTGGTTTTCGCGCGCCCGGGTACACCGTTAGCGATCCGCTGTTCACCGCGCTCGAGATGTCAGCCATCGAATACGATTCGAGCGTCTTTCCGTGTCCGATCTACTACGCCGCCAAAGCTGCAACGCTGGCCTCGCTCAAAGTTAGGGGCCGGAAGAGCGCAAGCATCTTGGATAGCCCGACGGTGCTGCGGGCACCCAGGGAGCCGTACCGAATCGGGCGGCCGTACTGGACACGGGGCGACGGCTTGTTGGAGCTCCCGATCGGCGTGACGCCGCTGCAGCTCCCGTACATCGGCACCTCGCTGGTGCTGGGTGGTGAGCGGGTGGCTGAGCGACTCAGCAAGCAGATGCTGGGAAGAGAGCTGATCAACCTCGAGCTTCACGGACTCGATGCAGCCGATGCAGCAGAGGACCGGCTGGAAGCGCTCGCTCCGCACCGCCCGGACTTGAAACGGACGGCCGCTGACAAGATCCGCTCGCTTCGCACCGCGATTCGAGTGATTCGTGAAGCCGGCTACGAGTGGGTCACGCTCGAAGAGGCGGCGCGCCGATTCAGATCCCAACCCAGCCGGTAGACTCTCGGCTCTGCACCGCGCGAACCGCGAGTTCGTCGGCATGCTCGTTGAGCCGCACGCCCTGATGACCGCGCACGTGAAAGAGCTTGGTGTCGGGATGCGCCTCGAGCGCCTGACGCACCTTGGCGACAAGCTCCTTGTTGGCCTTGGCCTTCCACCCCTGGGTCAGGACTCCGATCGAATACTTCGAATCCGTGTAGAGACGTAGCGGCCTGCCGAGCTCCTGCGCAAGCTCCACGGCACGCAAAACCCCCATGAGCTCGGCGATGTTGTTCGTGGCCTCGCCGATGTACTCGCTGAGTTCTCGCGTTTGGTCCGCCCAGATTGCGATCGCACCGACGCCGGCGGGGCCGGGGTTTCCGCTGCAAGCGCCGTCGGCATACGCGAGGATTTCGTCTCCTTCGGGCTTCTCGGGGGCGGCAATGGTCGGACTCGCGGACGTCTTCTTGGACTTGGTGGGCTTTTTGACCGATTCGCCTGGGCCGCAAAACGAGTCCGGCTCGACCTTCGGCGCGCCAGCAGGCGGCTTGAGGTTCGAGGCACCCGCAAAATACGCCCGCCCATCGTTGGGCTTGTAGCGCACCTCGACCCTGCCCTCTTTCGAAACGAGTTCCCCGCTCGCATCACATCGGGCGAGTACTTCGGCATTGCGCAACCGCATTCGGCGCCACGGCATGGGGCACGCGTTAGCACGAGGGCTTGCTCCGTGAAAAGAACTTCCTACCCTCGACCGGTGTCTCGCTCGCTCAAGGTGGCCGCCGTGGTCTCGATTGCGACGGCCGGCCTAATCTTTGCGGCGGTTCACCACGGTCGTACGCTTCGGGCAAACCAGGCCCTGCGCGAGCTCCCGGGCACTGCCCGAGCCGTGCTGCGGATCGATATCCGCGCGCTCGAGGGCACGGCGGCGGCCAAGGCGCTCGTCGATGCGTTCGTGGCTGAGGAGCAGCTCAGCGAGATCGAAGCCATATGCGGACTGGACCCGCTCGCGGCGCTGAGTGAAGCCACGGTTTGGGTGCGCGGGCCTGAGGACCAGCCGTTTCAATCGATCGGCCTGATGCTGCGAGGGCGCACTGCCGACGCTGCAACGCTGGCCGAGTGTCACCGTTTGCTGGTCGAAACACGAGGAGGCTCGATCGTTCGCCTCGAAGGTCCCGCCGGGCCGGTTCTGGCGAGTCGTGATCGCCGAAGCGCAATCGCACTGCTCGATGAGCAGACCGTTGTCACCGGGTCGGTCAGAACCGTCGCCGAAGTGCTGGCGGTCCGCGGCGGTACGGCGCCCGCTCTCATCGAACGGCCCCGTATCGCTACGGTTTGGCCGCGCGTGGCCGCAGGGGCAAGTGTCGCTGCAGTGTTCGACCCTCCGGAACACTGGAAGTCGGCGCTCGAGCGTGTGGCGAAGCTCGGCCACGAGGCCTCAGCCATGCAAGGTCTCCAAAGCATCGCGTTGTCGATCGAGTCCGGGAGCGCACAGACGGTCAATGTCTACATCGACGTCGCCGACGCGGAGCTAGCGGCCCAGGACGCCACCCTCATCAGAGCTTGGGCCGCCGCGCCGCCGGACTCCGTGGAACCACCCTGGGCCCACGTGCTGCAATCGGCGCGCGTACAGGTTCGTGAACGCACCATTGCCGTGACGCTAGACGTGTCTAGTCTTTCGGAGACTCGGTGACACTGCTTTCATCGGCGGCGCCGCTGACGAAGAACTCGGACTTGCGGTACCGTTCGTCGATTCGCTGAAGCAGGATCTTGGTGACCGCCGCCGCTGGCACCGCGAGAAGCACCCCGGTAAATCCCAAGAGTTCGGCGCCGACCAGCAAAGCGAACAGGACCGCGATCGCGGAGATGCCGACCGTATCGCCCATGATCTTCGGCGTGATCACGAAACCTTCTAAGCCCTGAATCAAGCCGTGAACGCCAAGCACCCATAGAATCTGCGTCCAACCTTGCCAATCGAGCGCGGTCATCAGCAACGCGGTCGCCAACGCGAGAGTGCTTCCGACGTACGGAATGAACGACAGCAACCCCGCCATGATTCCGATCGGCACTGCGAGGGGCACGCCGATCACGCCGTAGCCGGCCGAATACAGCACTGCAAGGATGGTCATGACGGTGAACTGCCCGCGGAAGAACTGCCCGAGGACTGCGTCGACTTCACGAAAGAAACCGTGCGCCTCAGGCCGATGACGCGGGGGGATCAGCTCCCCCGCCTTGGCAACGAGGACATCGAAGTCGTAGAGAAGATAGAACGCAAACACCGGCACGATCAGCGCCGCAACGAAGGCGCCGACCGCGGAAACCGTTCCACCGAGGAGCCATTTCACAGCCGCGGTCGCGGGGGTGTAACCCTTGGTGAGGACCGATTGAACGTCGACGTGGAGCTGCTCGAAGGCTTGGCCGACTGAGGTCGGAACCTCCAGCCCCAACTCGGCCAGCAGTGGCTCCCACGCGACCCGGCTCCGGGCCACGAGCCCCGGCAACCGCTTCACGAAGCTCGCGATCTCCTGGTAGACCATGGGCGCGACGACCAAAATGAGGACCGCAGCCACGGCAAACACCCCAACGAGGAGCACCGCGATGCCAACGGCGCGCGCGATCGGTTTACCGCGGAGCAGCCGGCTCTCTTCGATTCGATCGACTAGGGGGTCGAGCATGTACGCGATGAGAAACGCAAAGAACACTGGCGCCAGCACCCCGCGCAGGGTGTAGAGGAGCCAACCCGTGGCGACCGAAATGCCAATCCACAGAACCCAACGGGGAACCCTGTCACGCTCGGACATACGAGCCTTCTACCACAGGCATCAGGCCCGCCGCCTGAAGCAATCGGGCGCGATACCGAGCCGGCGGCGGGATGCCTCGGTTGCGTCGATGAAGCGCGTGGTCACCGGGTCGTGATACCCGCTCGCGAGCTTCAGCTCGGGGTTAGACTGCCGGTAGAACTCCCCGATCCCTCGGGGTTAGACTGCCGGTAGAACTCCCCGATCCGGCGCATGCAGATCTCGCGCACATATTTTCCGACGATCGAAGCGAGCGCGACCGGGAGGTGCCGTGCGTCGGCATCGATCTCGAAGCGAAGCTCACCGACGCCGTCGACCGCGTATCTCCGCTGGCCCCGGCGTCCCGGGAGCGAACCAACTCGGCGCGGCTCGAAACGAGACAGGCGCGACGCGTAGTCGCGAACGCCGCCGATCATGCCGCAGACCGCGAGCAACGGCGAACCATGGCGGGCGTGCACGGCACAAATCAGATCCTCGAAGAGCTCGAGGTCGACGGCGAGTTTGTTCTTGCCCGCCGCGAGCTTTGCGTTGAGTACCCCCGCGCAGGCAACTCGGCTTTGCACGTCGACGATGCGAAGGCTGGAGCGGCCGACGAGCCGATCGAGAAGCTCTTCGCCATA
>JAFDFW010000036.1 GCA_019309605.1 Deltaproteobacteria bacterium
CCGATTGGTCTCATCGGTCAACAGCTCATGGCAAAAAAGCGTCGGCTGCCCGAGTTGGCGCATGAAAGGCGCGGCGAACTGGTAGAAGGTGTCGCTCAGGATGATTAGCTGTGTGCGATCGCGGAGCTCATCAAGAAACTCCTTGGCGCCCGGTAGCGGCTCCATCGTGCCGATCACCTCGTCGATGTCCGAGAGCTTGAACCCGTGCTCGTCGAGGATCTCCAGCCGCCCGCGCATCAGCTTGTCGTAGTCCGGCTCGTCGCGGGTGGTACGCCGCAGGGCGTCGATTCCGGTCTTCTCGGCGAACGCGATCCACACCTCCGGGATGAGGACTCCTTCGAGATCGAGGCAGACGACGAGTGGCGGCATGACTGGTACTCCAATGCCCAAACGGGGCAGCTGTGAGAGGTCGCTTCGTCTACCCGATTTTCCGGGTCAGGCAACTCGCTTTGACTCGACAGGAAGCCGTTCGCAGGTCACGGATGCCAGGTTAATGAAGTTTCGGAACGCGATCTTTGCAGGCGGAGGCAGCCGCTGTGTCTGGCAACTCGGCTTCTGGGAGGGCGCCAAAGAGGCGGGGCTCGACCTCCAGAGCTCGGTGAAGTTCGCCGGCTCGACGAGCGCGGGTTGCGCAATGGCAAGCGCCGCCGTCCTCGACCGGTCGCACGACGCGTTGACGATCTTCAGAGACTTGACGGCGAAGAATCCGAAGAACATTCACTGGAACAACCTCAACCCGTTCAAACGGGGCGCCCTTCTGCCCCATGGCCGCATGTATCGCGATGCGATGAGCGAGCTCATCGGCTCGAACGAGTTGGCGGCCTTGAAGAGGACGTCGCTTCATTTCTTGATGAGCGACTATCCGAGATGGCTCACCGGTGCCCTGGGCGCAGCCACTGCGCTCTGCCTCTACGGAGTGGAAAAGACACTCCGCAAAGATCCCATCCACCCCAAGTGGCCCGCAAGAGCCGGCTTCAAGCCGCTGATCGGCCGAGCGGCCGACTGCCACACACCGAAGGACTTCATCGACATGGTGCTTGCAGCATCGTGCGTTCCTCCTGTTTTGCCTGACGGCCGCTTCCGCGATCGGAAAGTGCTCGACGGCGGCCTGATCGAGAACATCCCGGTCCGGCTCGCGAACGACCAACCGGGCGAGACGCTGGTTCTGCTCAGCCGCAAGTACCGGCGTGAGCTCCCTGCAACGAAGAGGGTCACCTGGGTGCAGCCCTCGAAACCGATCAAGATCGACAAGTTCGACTACGCAAACCCCGACGGGCTCCAAGAGACCTTCGAGATCGGCCTCGACGACGGTCAGGCGTTCGGCCGGAGTTGTGTTCTGGGTCGCGAGACTTATAGTTCCGCGCGGTGACGCGATCCCTTCTGACCCTCGTCGTTGCGCTCGGGCTCGCGTCCGCCGCCGTTTGGATCGCAAGAGGTCTCCAGCTCGATACGGGGCTCGAAGCGCTTCTGCCAAACGACTCGGTGTCGGTTCTGTCGATCGAAGCCACCCGCGGCAAACTTGGGCTCGAAGAGCCCCTCACGATTCTCGTCGCCTCGGATGATCCGGACCGCAACCTGGCGCTCGTCGCCCAGCTTGCGGAGGCTTTCGGGGAATGGCCTGAAACCGTCTGGGTGATGACCGGCTACGGCCTGGACGCACTGGCCGAGCGCGCGCTCTATTACGTCGACGCCGACACCCTGTACGAATGGAACGAGCTGGCGGAAGAAACCCTCGACTGGGAAGTCTGCAAGGCGTCACCGCTGTGCGTGACGATTGCGGATCCCCCTGAGCTTCCCGACAGCGACGCCGTCCGAGAGGCCGTCGACTTTTCTCCGGCGGGAACGGTGCTCCGGCAGCTCACGGGCGAATCCGCCAAGCAGGCCGGTGGCGGCGCTGAAGGCGACGAAGGGCCTCAGCCACTGTGCAACGACGAGCGCACGGTCTGCGCCGTGCAGGTCATGCTGAGCGGCTCGCCTGGAGACCTCGGCTATGCCCGGATGATCAAGCAGCGCGCCGAAGCCATCACCGTCCCACTGGTTCAGTCGCAGCCAGAGGGCACACAGATCGAAGTCATTGGCCGCTATCGTGTGGCTCCGCTCGAGCACGGCATCATCCTGAACGACCTTCGCCTGGTCTCGATCCTCGCCGCTCTGGGCTCGCTGCTGGTGGTGCTGGTGTTCTTTCGCGACCTCACTGCGGTCGTGCAGCTCATGGTTCCCATGTTGAGCGGCCTTGCAGTCGCCATCGGACTCGTCGTGCTCATCGAGCCCAAGATCAACATCATCAGCGCATCCGCGCTCGCCATCCTCGCAGGCATGGCGATCGACTTCGGCATTCACCTCTTGATGCACTACCAGTCCGCGCGCGCGGAGGGGTTGAGCCCCGCCGCGGCCGCGAAGGCAAGCGTGCGAGAGCTGTGGGTGTCGCTACTGGTCGCGGGTCTCACGACCGCTTGCGGCTTCGGTGCTCTCTCGATGACCGATTTCCAAGGCTTTTCCCAGATGGGCTGGATCGCGTCGCTCGGCATCATCGTGACGCTGCTTTGGACGCTCGCCGTCTTCCCGAGCATGGTTCGCCTGGTTCCCGGCAGCAACAAACCCCATCGGCAGCCGGCGGCAAAGGACCGCAGCGCTCGTCGCTTTGCGTCAATCGTACTGGCGGCAGGTCTCCTGGGCATTCCGTTCGCGCTGCAGGTCGGGTTCGAGTCCAACTTGAGCAAACTTCAGCCCAAGGGTGTCGACCATGGCATCGACGCCTCTTTGATGCGCGCTCGCGGGAACATCAACGCGCTCTACATCGGCGAGTCGCGGGAAGCGGTGAGCGCGGCGGTCGATGATGAGCTGATGACCTCTGGCGGCATGGAGGCCCTCGGCGTCGAACCGATCGTCGTCTCCGCACAGGTGATCTTCCCCGAAGACTCGGATGAAAAGACAGAGCTCCTGGCGGAACTCGAGGCCACGATCGAGCGCGCCCGGGAGAAGGCAACCGAGCGCGAGGACACCAAGCTGCTCGAGGAGCTCGACGAGCTCGAGCTCTGGGTCGATGTCGAGGGGCCGCCGCAACCGGATCAGATTCCCGAATGGCTCGCCGCAACGCTGGTCCTGAAAGACGGCTCCGTCGGCAAGAGCGGCATCATCTACGTCCCGCTACGGGGTTCGAACGCAGCGGCCATGGAAAAACTGGCCGTCTGGCTCGATCAACTGCGCGAAGCACACCCCGAGGTCATCTTCGCGTCCGCAGCGGCGCTCCTCGGCGAGGTGACGCCGGCGCTAATCGCAGACGCGCCGTGGATTCTTGCCCTGGTGTTCCTCGGCTTGATCGTTGCCACCGCTATCGCGAGCCGGTCGTTCGTAGTGACACGTGATGTATTCCTGGCGACGGCATTGAGCACGATTCTGTTTGCGGCGACCCTGACGCTCTTCGGGATCGACCTGCATCTCTACAACCTTCTTGCGGTACCCGTCACCGTCGGCCTGGCCGTCGACGGCGCCGTGCACGTCCGCTGGGCCCATGACTACGACGGAGCGCGACAGAAGTACGCGACATACAAGGCGGTGGCCGCATCCACCCTCACCTCGATGGTGGCATTTGGCGCCCTGATGACGGCCGACAGCCCCGGACTCCGGTCGTTGGGGCAGGTCGGAGTCATCGGCCTGGGCATCTCACTGGCGGTGAACCTGGTCTGGCTTCGGGCCTGGTGCTTACCCCAGCAGCCACAGGAGGGCTGACCCCGTGTGCGGCATCGCAGGAACCCTTGCAATCGACCCGAAGGCGGCGCCAGACAGCGAAGCCGTCAAGCGCATGTGCGACGCAATGGTCCATCGCGGGCCCGACGATCACGGAACCCTGACCGATGGTCCGTGTGCGCTCGGCCACCGCCGACTGTCGATCATCGACCTCCGTCCGGAGGGTGCCCAGCCGATGACCAACGAGGACGATTCTGTCGCCGTCGTCGTGAACGGCGAGATCTACAACTTCCAGGAGCTGCGCCGGGACCTCGAGGCCAAAGGTCACACGTTCAAGTCGCGCTCGGACTCGGAGGTGATCGTCCACCTCTACGAGGAAGAGGGAGTGGATTTCCTCGATCACCTGCGCGGCATGTTCGCCCTCGCTCTCTGGGATGGGCCGCGCCGCCGTCTGGTGCTCGCCCGCGATCGATTCGGCAAGAAGCCACTCTTCTATCACGCGGATTCTCGGGGTTTGGTGTTCGCGTCCGAGCTCGGGCCGCTGGCGGAGTCTGGCCGTTTCGAGAGACGCCCGAACATCGATGCGATCGACGCATTCTTGTCGCTGCAGTATGTGCCGTCGCCGTGGACGGCATTTGAAGGCGTCCGCAAGCTCCCGGCCGGCTGTCGGTTGGTTTGCGAGGCGGGTAGCATCGGCGAGCCGGAGCGTTACTTCGAGCTTCGCTTCGACCAGCCGATGACCGGATCGTTCGCCGAGCTGACTGAACGCCTACATGCGCTCGTCGAGGAAGCCGTCCGGGTTCGTATGGTGTCGGACGTCCCACTCGGGGCGTTTCTCTCGGGCGGCCTAGACTCGTCGCTCATCGTCGCGATGATGGCGATGCAATCGTCACAGCCGGTCAAGACGTTCTCGGTCGGCTTCACGAGCAAGGACTTCAGCGAGCTCCCATACGCAAAGATGGTGTCTGAACGATACGGCACCGATCACCACGAGATCGTAGTCGAGCCCGACATGGCTGCGGTCATCCCAGAATTCGTTCGACACTACGGCGAGCCTTTTGCCGACAGCTCTGCGCTTCCCACCTGGTACCTGTGCAAGTACACGCGCACCGGCGTCACGGTTGCGTTGAGCGGCGACGGCGCCGACGAAGCGTTTGCCGGCTACCGCCGCTATTCGCACTCCCGTACGGCGCGCGCGCTGCGACAGCTCCCGAGACCGATTGCCGCTGCGCTCGCGAAGGCGCTCGGGAGCATTCCGATCCCGGCGGCACAGCAAGTGCGCGACTACGGTCGCCGGCTGATGGAGCCCGAGCATGTGCGCTTCCTCGGTCTCGCGGCGCACATCCCGCATGAGGACCGAGTCGCCCTGTATGGGCCCGCCATGCGCGAGCGCTTCGCCGAGGACCTCGTCGCGCACCGCTTTGGCGAGCTCTATGGCGCATCGACGGCCCGGGACCCGGTCAACCGTCTCCTCGACCTCGACATTCAGACCTACCTCACCGACGACATTCTCACGAAGGTCGACATCGCCTCGATGGCGCACTCCTTGGAGGTGCGATGCCCGCTCGTCGACCAAAAGTTGATGACGTTCGCGGCGTCCGTACCGGGCGAGATGAAGCTCCGCCGCCTCACCACAAAGCGGATCCTGCGAGAAGTCGCCAAGCCGCTCCTGCCCGAGAAGATCCTGACGCGACGCAAGCAGGGGTTTGGCCTGCCGGTCGATCGCTGGATGAGGGAAGAGCTCGCGCCCCTATCGCGCGACGTCTTACTCGACCAAACAGCCCGGGAGCGCGGGATCTTCGACCCGGCCGCCATTGAAACGCTGCTGCTCCAGCATCAGCGTGGAGAGCCGCGCGGCGATCAGATTTGGGCGCTTATGATGCTCGAGCTCTGGTACCGGGCGTTCATCGATCGATGAGCTCGGCAAGCGCATGGCTGGGCGAACCGAGACAGGAAGGCGCGCATAATGTGCGCGCCTCCCGGAAAACCGAACTTTCCCTGATAGAAACCGGCCGGTTCTGAAAGAAGAGGGTGGACAGAACGTTGCGTCCTTGTGCATTCTCCGGGCACCGGGGTCCACATCGATTCCGGACCCGGTATTCGGTGCGCTCTCGATGAGCAGGTGGAGGTGCGTTGTGAAGTATGGATGGATCGCGTTCGTCGCCATGATGGCGGCCTTGTTGTCAGCGGCGCCGGCCGCCGCGCAATACCGGGGCGACAACAAGGATGAATCTCCGCCGGAGGAGCCTGCGGCCGAAGCCGCGGAAGCCGAAGCCCCCATGTCGGAGCGCGACAAGCTCAAGGCGCTGGAGGCGGAATCGGAGACGCCAACAGTGACGGGCGCCCGACCCGTCAGCGCTAGCACTCCCGCCAAGGTCGGTAAAGCCGGAATGGGTACCGAGGCCTCCGAGCGCGAGAGGATGCTGTCGAGCATGGGCGACGTCGGACAAAGCGTTCGCAGAAAAGGCGAAGACGCGGTCCCGCTGAAGTTTCAGTTCCATGGGTACTATCGCACTCGCTACAACTGGATCGGCAACGCGCCGATGCCCAAGGGAAGTGTTCCGGGTACGCCCGTGACTGACTTCCCGAGCAAGAACGCCTCCTATGGCTACATGCGACTGCGTCTCGATCCCGAGGTCACCTACGGTCCCAACCCGGACCTTCCAATTGCACGCCTCCGCTTCACGATCGATGGCTTGGACAACGTCGTGCTCGGCGACAACGCCCGCGTGTTCAGCACTCCCCTCTTCGCGGTCGACCAGTCCAAGACAGCTGTCGACGGCTTCGACCTCAGCGAGTCGCTGAAGCTGGAGCGAGCATGGATCGAGTTCCTGGTCCCCATCGGCCAAATCCGCGTCGGCCGAATGGAATCGCACTTTGGGATGGGCGCTCTCACGCACGCCGGCAACGGCCTTGCCGAGTGGGGCGACTTCATGCGTGGCGAGACCTTCGACCGCATCCTGTTCGCCACGCGGCCGATTACCTTGGCGCGCGGCATCAGCAAGGGCGACACGCGTCAAACCCCATTGATCTATGCGTTCCTCTACGATCGACTCTCGCAGGATACGGTCGTAGACCCGACGATCAGCAGACCTCCGGCCGCATCGAACCCGAATTTCCAGCCGTTCTATACGACGTTCCCTGAGCGCTCAGAGTTTCCGCTGGCATACTTGACCAACCTCGATCGGCGGGTGAATGAGATCGTCAACGTCCTCGCCTGGCACGACGAAGACTTCGGCCGCGGCGCAACAGACGAGCTGTTCCTTGGTGCCTATGTGGTGTACCGATGGCAGCGGTCGACTGTCAGCCGCATCATCATCCCGGATGTTGCCTGGCGATTGAAGAGCACCTTCAAGAAGAAGAGGCATTTGGCGATCACCGCTGAGGGCGAGTACCACACGTACCTCGGACACAGCGGCGCCTTGGCGTTTACCGGAGGATGTCCACCGGAGCCCTGCAACCGAGGAAATGCAGGCATCCACAACGTGCTTGCCCGCATCGGCGTCATCGACGAGGGCGACTGGGCGGCACAGCTCGAAGGCGGCTTTGCATCGGGTGACACCAATATCCTCTCCCTCGGAGAGACGCCTCCGAAACTCAAGACTCGAGGTTTCAACGAGAACATCAAGGTTGGCCTTTTGATGTACCAAGTCGCGCTCAAGGCGCTGACCTATCAGGCTCTCAACCCGCTCGGCGCGGGGGAGCTTGGCTCGCTTGGCAGGGTCTATAACACGAAGTATTTCATGCCGAGCGCCCGCTTCACGATCCTCCCCGGCCTCGAAGTGCATGCCCAGTTCCTCATCGGTTGGGCGAGTAAGCTCGATCAGCTCGTCTACGGCATCGGCAACACCAATGGCGATTGCGGCTTCTCCTCGGATTGCTTCTACGGTTGGGAGGCCGACCTCGCCCTTCGCGCGAAGATGGGCGCCAAGGACATCATCTGGATCGACCTGGAGACCGGCATGATGCAACCGGGCAAGGCCTTCACAAACGCCGGCTTCAACGACGCCTGGCTCTGGACCGTGCAGCTACGCGCAGCGATGATTTTCTAACGGGGTATGGCCAAAGGAAAGGAACCGACCATGAAACTAACCAATCTTATTTGGGTTCTCGGGATGGCCGGCATGATTGCGGCCTGCAACAGCGGCCTCCCCGTCGACGGATGCAGGCCCGGCGAGATCGTCAACATCGACGGACGATGTGAGCGATCTGGTGGCATGGGCGGCACGCCTGGCACAGGCGGCACAGGCGGATCCGTGGGTGGCGCATGCACCAACGACGCAGACCAAGCGGTGTATGACGACCTCACGTACACGAACGCCGACGGCGTTGACAGCATGGGCTCCGATGCCGCCTCGGCGATTGCCAGTGATTGCGTCTTTGCCGAAGGGGGCACTGTCGGGCCGGCCTGCGACAAGTTGGCCGGTGTAGTTGTCGTTTGCGCGCTCACCATGAGCTGCACCGAACAGCAGGTCCAGGATCTGATTGATTGCGTAGGGGACTGCACGCAGAACACGATTGAGACCTTCACGGGCTCCCGCCTCTCCGACGAGTGCGGGGCCTGCTACAGCGAAAGCGTAGCGTGCAGCGCAGAACAGTGCGCGACCAGCGGTTGCACCACTCCCACCTCGACGGATTGCGTCAGGTGCCGATGCGAGAGGGGCTGCACTCCGGGGTTCGACGTTTGCTCGGGTCTCCAGCCCAGCGGCGCCTGCGACCCATTCCTGTAACAGCTGACTAGCCCGAAACAGGGTGCCTGCATCGTGGGCGCCCCGTTTCTAATTCTACATGCACACCGCGCCGACGGTCGCCACCTCGGACAGGCACGGATAGGCGTCAGGGGGTACCCGTTGAACCCAGTCGTTGACACCCTTGCAGTCGAGCTCAGCCGCGCATTCAAACACAGCCTCCACGGCGTCCCCGCAAGCTTCGGACTTGGCTCCTTCGAGGGCCAAGCTGCCTTCGCAGCCTTGCTGGCACGAGTCTTCGTCGACGTCCTCGTAGCCCCCGACGTCGGACAAGGCGTCGCACTCTCCAACTGCCTTTGAGCAGAACGCGATGCAGGTCGGTCCCGGCTCGAACACGATCATGCCGCCGACTCCACCTCCGCCCCCAATGCCGCCTGAGCCAGCCGACTCAGCGCTGCCGTCACCGCAGCCCAATGCGCCGAGACTCAGAGTCAGAAGAAAGCCAAGTAACAATCTAAGCATCACCATCCTCAGTAGTTCTTTCCAACGATCTCCTGCACCCGCGTCAGCAAGGACTTCGAGTACAGCCGGCCCGTGAGCGAAATGCGAGCCTCGCGCTGAACCGCCTCCCAGGCATGCTGGTTGCGCCAAAGGTTGACCCACTTGAGCCGCTTGGCCAGCGCTTCGCTGGCTTCCTTGTCGAGCCTTCGTCCGCCTTCACGGAATTCGTCTGCGTGGTCGATCGCGCTTTGCCGAATGTAGTCTTGGGCCTCTTTCGGAAGCGAGGCGAGACGGTCCTTCTTGATGACGTACGCGCCGACGACGATGCCGCCGCCGGGCTTGGTCATCGTCTTGAGCCGCGTGTGCCACTGAAATGCGAGCACGCCGATCGAAGACGCTATCACGGTGTCCACCATCCCGGTTTGAAGGCCGGAGAAGACCTCCGGCAGGCCCATCGTCACGCCGTTGGCGCCCGTGGCTTCGATGAAGGCTTTCATCGTAGGCGAGCCGCGCCACACCCAGGGCCGTACATTTCGTAGGTCGGAGGGGTGCTGAATCTTGTGCTTGGAGAAAATCCGGATTTGGCCGGAGTCTCCCCAGGAGATCAGCGCGTACCCGGCTTTGTCGAAGAGCGCTTCGAGGTCGGGACCGAGCTCCTCGCGCACGTCATCGAGGGCGGGATAGCTCGTGATCAGCCCGGGCGCCTGCAGCACCAACACTTGCGGCACCAGCGCGCCGAGCCCGGTCGAGGTCAACAACGCGCCGTCGAGCTGCCCCACCCGCATCTTGCGAACCACCGTCATTTCATCTCCGGCCACTCCGCCGTCGTACATCTTGAGATTGACCTGCCCCTCGGTACGCTCTTTGAGTTCTCTGCGGAGCTGTTGAAACGCCTTGCCAAGCCCGGATTGCCTGGGCGCCAAGGTTGCGATTCGAAGCTGATGCGCGGCCGGAGGATTCGCTTCAGCACTGGCTTTACTGGTGAACGAATCGCCGCTGACTAGGCAACCGAGCAGCGCCAAAGGCAAGAACGGAAAAAGACGACGCATGCTCCACAAGAGCACGAACGGGCCGCCCTCTCAAGGCCGGTCGCCTTCGGCGGCTGTGTGTCCCGCTCCACCGCCCCCGCACTATCGCCTACTTTTTGGCTAATTTGGCCCAGGAGTCTTTGAGCTGGATCGTGCGGTTGTAGACGGGGCGGTCTCGGGTGCTGTCGGGGTCAACTACGAAATAGCCCAGGCGTTCGAACTGGACGCGCTCGCCAGGACCGCGTGCGGCAAGGCTGGGTTCTAGCTTTGCGTTCTGCAGCAGTTCGAGCGACGCGGGGTTGATGCGGTCGGTGAAATCGCCTTCGTGGGTTTCGTCGAGTGGGTTTTCGTCGTTGAAGAGGCGGTCGTAGAGGCGCACCTCGGCGTCAACGGCATGCTTCGCGCTGACCCAGTGGATCGTCCCGCGCACTTTGCGTCCGTCGGGAGCGTTGCCTCCTTTCGATTCCGGGTCCCAGGTGCAGCGGAGCTCGACGACATTGCCTGCGTCGTCTTTGACGACTTCGTTGCACGTGACCAACGCTCCGTAGCGCAAACGCACTTCTTTTCCCGGCGCCAGGCGGAACCACTTCTTCATCGGATCTTCCATGAAGTCGTCGCGTTCGATCAACACCTCGCGCGTGAGGTGGAGCGTTCGCGAGCCGAAAGTCTCGTCGTTCGGACTGAAGGGCGCGACGATCTCTACCTCTGCACCCTCGGGGAAGTTCTCGATCACCAGCTTCAGGGGACGCAGAACCGCCATCGTGCGCGGCGAGGTAGCGTTGAGGTCCTCGCGCAGAGCATGCTCGAGGAGACCCACATCGACGACGCTGTCCCGCCGCGACACGCCAATGCGCTCCGCAAACCGTCGAATCGCAGCCGGCGTGTAGCCGCGGCGACGCATCCCCGCCACGGTCGGCATCCTGGGATCATCCCAACCGTTGACGCGCTTCTCCTCCACGAGCCGCTTGAGCAGGCGTTTGCTCATCACTGTGTAGGTCAGGTTCAAACGCGCAAACTCGTATTGCCAAGGCATCGGGTCGAAATCGAAGTGCGACACGAACCA
>JAFDFW010000314.1 GCA_019309605.1 Deltaproteobacteria bacterium
AGAACACCTCTCCTCGACGTGTTCTCGTCCGAGGGGCTTTGGGGGCCGATGCAACTTCGGGGGCTGATTCAACGGGAGTTGACTCGAGGCTGACAGACGGTTCCTCGTCGACCTGCGCGCTCGCGCTAAGTGAGCAAGTCGCGAAGAAGGCGGCGCTGATCGTTGCCAAGCACGTCAGGCTTCGCGTCATTGCTGTCGTGGTGGCGGTGTCGATGCGTCGAGCATACCTTGAGCATTGATCTGGGCTGAAAAACTCGGTCATCTATCGGCGCACTGCGCCGACGTTGACGCGCTGTACTTCGCCACTAGCTCCTTCATTCGAGTGACCGTTTCAAAATCCCGGATATCGAGCGATTCGTCAGGGATGATGATGCCCTCGGTCTCCTCGATCGCGCTGAGCAGGAAGGCGATGCTCACCGAGTCAAGCAACCCTGAGCTCACGAGCGGGGTGTCGTCCGCGATCTCGGCGACGTCACAGGCCAGCTCGCGCTCGAGCAGCTTGCGGATGCGACTGGATAGTTCGTCGTCCTTTGTTGCTGTCATCTCGTGCGACTCCTCGAGATCCTCAGCCTCGGAATGCGGGCATGCGCCAACGATGAACAATCAAAGCGAGAACGAGTAGGCTCAAGCCGTAGCCGATGCTTGCCAACACCGGGATGGTAACAGGATGGTCCGAGAACGCAGCGACCATGCTCACCTGTGAGGGGAAGTACGCCGGGAGCGCCCGAATGATCTCCGTGTTCTGCGCATCGGCATAGTAGATGGGGTTTTGTAGCCAGCCGGCATCGATGTTCGCGAGAAGTGCGATGAACAAGACCGCCTCGAGCTCGCGACGAAAGAGCGCGCCGACGAGGAGCCCGTATGCGCCGTAGACCCATCCCACGAGAATCAGGCCGACCGCAGTCAGAGCGAAGTGGTCCGGACGGAAGAAGACCAATAGGGCCGTTGAGACAAATAGGGCAACGACGAGAATTACGCCCACGAGCACGGCGAGCTTGGAGACGACCAACTCGCTCGGCCGATAGCCGCAGACGACCAACCTTCGATTCACGTCTACGTCCCGACGGATGAGGGTCATCGCTACGAACGACGTCAGGAACCCGACAGCCGCAAGCCCTATGAAGACCAATGATTCTGATTTCTGGCTTACGCTAACGAAAGTATCCTCGGAAACCGACGCCAGCTTGAAGGCGATCGGCCGGTCCGGCGTGGTGAGCGCGACTAAGGTGTAGAAGACCGACGGAATCACGAAGAGCATGATGAGGACCACGCGGTTGCGCAGCAGCTCTCGGACTGTCATTAGCGCGCCAGTCGCTACGTAGCTCAGTCGCATCGAAGGACTCCGTCGACCAGCTCGTGCACGGCGCTGAACTGGTCGTGATCGTAGATCAGGTGCGAAACGATGAGCAGCCCTCGTCCGCGCTCGAGAAGCTCCTCGGTGAGACCCCAAAAATGGAGATAGGTTTCCCAGTCAAAGCCGGAGTATGGCTCGTCGAGGATCAGCACGTCGGGGTCGTGCATCAAGGCCAGGCACAAATTGAGCTTCTGTCGGGTGCCTCCGCTCACCTTGCTGATCAAATAGTCGGCGTACTGCGCGAATTGAAAGCGCTCGAGCAAGCGAACGCTCCGCTCTCGCCAATCGGTTAGTCCGTACGCCTTACCGAAAAACTGAAAGTTCTCTCGCACGGTCAGATTTTCGAAAACCAGCGACTCCTGCGGACAATATCCCATTGTTCCTTGGATGCGGAACGCTCCGGCATCCGGCTCGAGTAAGCCCACTATGATCTTCAAGAGCGTACTCTTTCCGGAACCGTTTTCGCCGACTACGGCGAGCATTTCACCGCTACGCAACTCTAGGTCGACCCCATTTAACACGGGCGTTCCGCGGAAGGCCTTCGCAATGTCGTTGATGGCTAGGAGCGCTCTGTCGTTCAACGGCCACCTCGTTCCCTGCTCAGTGCGCGCGAGCGACGATTCAGCGCGTGCGTCAGAAAAACGAAGTAGCGAAATGCGGACTCCCGCTGAGGACGAAACTGCCACATTCGATCGATGGTCGCTACTTGGAGCGTGTCTGCGCGCTCGGTGGTCACGCACTGCATCCGATCGATGGGAACCGCGAGGTCTTCGAAGCGCAGTGCGTCCGCATCCACCTCGAGCTCGCCGGCCCCGAGCGGCTCGAGTGGGTGAAACGAGCCCAACTCGGAGCCCTCAGACCAGCCGGTCGCGAGTCCTGACGGAGGGGGATCATCGGGTTGGTTCCACAGTGGGCTGGCGATTTCGGCAAGTGAACGCTGCTGCCCGGTGTCATCGACGAACCATCCCTGTGAGCTGGGATCCCAGCTTGCGTTGCACACATCGCACCGCAGGCGCTCGGCACGCCAGCTCGCCTCATCACGGCAGCGCGGACATGCCCACAGAACACGCGCTAAGCGATCGAGAGGAAGTCCCTCTAGATGAACGGGCTGAGGATCTGTCTCCACGAGCTCGCGCAGTGCCGCAGCCACGCCCTGCATTGGATCGCTCAGCGCAAGATCGATCGGTGGCCCGATGCGGACCCTCACTGGACGCCTGCGGATGCGGTCTGCCCAGCGTGGCCCGACGTCATACGAACCGCTGATCCCCACAGGCACGACGGGGTAAGGCAGTCGAGCGAGGAGCTTCACCGCCGGCGGAAGGGGTGCTTGCAGACGACCCAGCGTGGAGCGTTCGCCCTCGGGGAACATCCCGACCAGCTCACCCTCTTGCAACGACCGAAGGATCTCACGCGTCGCCGCGAAATCGTGGCGGTAGCGGCCGAGTGGAATCGCGCTGGTGCGGCTCATGAACCAGCGAGACAGTGGCTTTCGGAAAGCCTCGAGAGTAGTCACGAATCGGATCTTCCTACGCGTTGCCGCGCCGACGTATAGAAAGTCGACGTAGCATGCGTGGTTCGCGATCAGAACAGCAGGGCCGGAGCGAGGGATGTGCTCCTTTCCTTCGATCTGCACGGGCATGACGCCGGCGGACATCGCGAGCTGCAGCAATCGATACACGGGGAAGCGAGGAAAGATGCCGACCCGGCGTCGATATCGCACGTACGTCGGACCGAAGCGGCGGAGCAAACCTCGCTCCTCGAGCGCTGCGTAGGCGAGCCACAGCGGTAGGAACGCCGGCGTGATGATACAGGTGAGCGTTGGCGAGCCGACCACGATGCCCACGCCCAGCAGTCCGATGTTGAAGCCGAGGTATCCCGGATGGCGCACGTAACGAAAGGGTCCCCGGAACGTGAAGCGTGGCGGCGGCAGTGCACTGATCGGCAGTCCGCGTCCGTCGCGCCACAGCGTCACCCAAGACCAAAGAAGCAACGCAACGCCGGCGGCGACGACGAGCCAGCCCGACCTATGCGGCGCTTGAACGAGTTGCAGCCTGGCGTCTCCCCAGCCAGCGGCGAACCAAATGGCTGCGGGAAGTGCAACCCAGAAGACGGCGAGATAGCCGAACACGATCGCCGCTTTGCGAGCCCGGGTCAGCGCCACCGAATCACCTCCCTTCGCTGGGGATAGTAACAAGAATCGGACGCGGCGCCGGCGTTAGCTCGAGGGGCCGCAAAGTATTCGCGGGCGCGCAAGCCCTTCGCTGCTTCGGTCTGGCTGTGTCCCAAGCGGGGGTAAACCAGGGCTGATCTCAAGGCATGTGATTTGCAGTACTTCCGTTACGGAGGCACCCATGAAGGTGCACGAACTACCCAACGCCAGTCATCTCCGGCCGCAGAAGTTGTCGGGTCGCGAGACACCTCACGTCACAATCGAGCCCAACACCACCTGCAACATCCGCTGCAAGTTCTGTTACGCCATCGAGCAACCGCTCGTGAAGACTCTGGACGAGGTGAAGGCCGAAATCGACCTCGCGTGTA
>JAFDFW010000315.1 GCA_019309605.1 Deltaproteobacteria bacterium
GGAGTTTGCACCTACGCCGGTGGGACGGGGCGTCACCGTCGGCGCCAACGCGACCATCGTGTGCGGACACTCGCTCGGGGAGTACGCGCTGATCGGGGCGGGCAGCGTGGTCACTAAGGACGTCGCAGCCCACGCGGTGATGGTGGGCAACCCGGCCCGGCGTTCCGCTTGGGCGTGCCGGTGCGGTGAAGTGCTACCAGGTGATGGCACATGCGTCCGATGTGGCGACGCATACGAAGTGACGGCGCACCGCTGCAGAAGGGTCAGAAGCGGTGAGTGAAGAAGCGATCCCAATGCTCGACGTGGCGGCCCAAAACGGACCGTTGATCGAGCGGCTGACCGAGAAGGCCGCCGATGTCATTCGGTCCGGACGCTACATTCTCGGTCCGGAGGTCGTAGCGTTCGAGCGCGAGGTGGCCGACTACATCGGCGCGGAGCACGCCGTCGGCGTTTCGAGCGGGACGGATGCGCTGTTGGTCGCGTTGATGGCGCTTGGCATAGGCCCAGGCGACGAGGTCATCACCACGCCATTCACCTTTTTCGCCACAGCGGGATGCGTTGCGCGTGTAGGCGCTGTCCCGGTCTTCGTCGACATTCGGCCCGACACGTTCAACATCGATGTCGAGCAGGTAGCGGCCGCGGTGACCGAGCGCACTCGCGCGATTCTTCCCGTTCATTTGTTTGGACAGGCTTGCGACATGGACGGACTGTCGGCGGTTGCGAGAAAACACGAGCTGCCGATCATCGAGGACGCGGCGCAGGCGATCGGTACGAAGAGTCCGCTAGGCCCCGTGGGCAGCCTCGGCGCGTACGGTTGCTTTTCTTTCTTTCCATCGAAGAACCTCGGCGGCTTCGGCGACGGCGGGCTCGTGACAGCGCAGGACTCTGCGTTCGCGGACAAGGCTCGCGTGATACGCGCGCATGGAAGCAACCCCAAGTACTACCATTCGGTGATCGGCGGGAACTTCCGCATCGACGCTCTGCAGGCTGCGCTCCTGCGCGTGAAGCTTCCAGAGCTCGAGGGTTGGACGTCACGCCGTCGCGAAAACGCATCGCGCTACGACGCGGCGTTTTCCGCTTCTGGGTTGGACGAGAGCCTGCTGCGCCCTCCTGCAAAGCGGTTCGAGGGCCATATCTACAATCAGTATGTCATCCGCACCTCGCGCCGTGATGAGCTGCAAGCCCACCTCCAAGCCGAAAAGATCGCGACGGCGATCTACTATCCGGTGCCGCTTCATCGGCAGGCGTGCTTCGCACATCTCGGCTACGGGGAAGGATCGCTTCCAGTGTCGGAGCAAGCTAGTCGTGAAGTTCTCGCTTTGCCGATCTTTGCGGGATTGGGGCAGCCCCGTCAGAACCGCATCATCGACACCGTAATTCGGTTCTTGGGTCAATAGAAGTAGCGATCGCCGCACCCGAGCCCTAGAGTGCGCACCAACTCATGACAGGCCGTTACCATGCACCGTTCGCCGAGCACGGGTCGCATACCATCGATGCGGACATCGCTGACCGCCTTCTTCGGATCGCTCTCGAAAAAGGCGGCGACTACGCCGATTTGTTTTTCGAGTACTCGGTCAGCGGAAGCTACGGGTACGACGAGCAGATTCTAAAGTCCGCGCGACGGGCTGTGTCGATGGGCCTTGGCGTCCGGGTCATGAAGGGTGATGCGACGGGGTATGCCTATTGCGAGGATTTCTCGTTCGACGCCATGAAGCAGGCGGCCGGGACTGCGGCCCAGATCGCAGCCGGCGGCCGGCCGGTTGCGCCGCTCGCCGTGTCGATGCTCGCCGCGCCTAGCCGCTACCCAGTCTCGGTCGAGTCCCTCGATGTGGACGGCGAAGCAAAGAAGGCAATTCTCGAGCGCGCTGACCGGGCCGCCCGTGGATCCGATTCGCGCGTGGTCCGCGTGGACGCCTCTTTCGCCGAAAGCGTTCGCGAGGTGCTGATCGCCAACAGTCTCGGTCACATGGTGCACGACCGTCAGCCGCTGATCCGCTTCGGCGTTCATGTGATCGCCGAGGATGGAGCGAACCGTCAGTCGGGTTCTTCGGGGGGCGGCGGCCGGATGGGGCTCGAGTATTTCGAGGGCCAGACGCCCGAATGGCATGCCGAGCAGGCTGTGAAGCAGGCGCTGATGATGCTCGACGCCCGCGAAGCGCCTGCAGGCGAAATGGACGTGGTCCTGGCACCCGGTGACAGTGGCATCCTGTTGCACGAGGCGGTCGGCCACGGTCTCGAGGCCGACTTCAATCGGAAGAAGACGAGTAACTACTCGGACCGTGTGGGTGAGGAGGTTGCAAGCGCGCTCTGCACCGTCGTCGACGACGCATCGCTCGAGGGATCGCGTGGCTCGATCAACGTGGACGACGAGGGGCAACTCCCGACTCGCTCGGTTCTCATCGAGGGCGGTGTTCTGAAGGGCTACATGCAAGATCGCCACAGCGCGGACTTTTTTGGGACGACCCCGGACGGCCACGGCCGCAGGCAGAGCTTCCGATCGCACCCGATGCCGCGGATGACCAATACGATGCTTCTCGGCGGACAGGATGCGCCGGAGGACGTCATCCGCAGCGTGAGCCGCGGTGTGTACGCCAAGAAGTTCGGCGGTGGGCAGGTCGACATCTCCAACGGCGATTTCGTGTTCTCGTTGACCGAGGGCTATCTGATCGAAGACGGCAAGGTCACAGCGCCGCTCAAGGGCGTGAACCTGATTGGCAATGGGCCGGAGGCGATGCGCAACGTGGTCATGCTGGGGCATGACTTCGCGATATCGGATGGGATCTGGACATGCGGCAAAGAGGGACAGTCCGTTCCGGTCGGCGTCGGCTGTCCGACGATTAAGATTGCCTCCATGACCGTCGGCGGGACGCAGGTGGCAGGCGGATGAACGAAGCAGAGGAAGAGGCCCGAGCACTGGTCGACCTGGGGCGCTCGGTCGTGGAGCGCGCGATCGAGGGCGGGGCAGACGTCGCGGAGGCCGGCGTGCACAGCGGGTCTCATCTTTCCGTCAAGGTCCGTATGGGCGAGCCAGAGCTGGTCGAGGAAGCCGGTTCGCGGGCGCTCGGCTTGAGGGTGATGCTCGGTCAGCGTGTCGCATCGACGTACACGAGCGACTTGAGCGATGCGGGTCAACAGACGCTAATAGAAGATGCGCTCGAGCTCGCGCGGCTCAGTGAGTCCGACGAGTTTGCGGGGCCGCCGGATCGGTCGGAGCTGTCGACGCAGTCGCAGTGGGCAGATTTGGAGACCTTCGACGACGGCGTCAGTCAGATTTCGGCCGATGAGGCGCTCGCCCGGGCGCTGCGCGGAGAGCGTGCCGCGTTCGATTTTTCGATTTCGATCGACGCATCACCAACAGCGAGGGCGCCTCCTTCACCCGTGCCAGAGGCGTGAGCGCGCTCGTCACGAGCGGTGGATTCACCGGGAGTGACTACGGCACGTACGCGTCGGTGGTCGTCAATCCCGTCGCCGACGATGAAGGCGGCAAGAAGCGAAGCGGCTACCACTGGTCGGCCTCTCGGCACTACGCAGACCTCGAAGACAGCCAAGCCGTTGGTGAGGAAGCGGCGCGCCGTACGATTGCTCAGCTTGGTGCGAAGAAGCTGCCCACCCAAGAGCTGCCCGTCATCTTCGACAAAGACGCTGCGCGTTCCATCCTTGGTCTCTTTGCCGGATGTGTGCTTGGCGGAGCGATTTGGCGGAAGAGCCGCGTTCCATCCTTGGTCTCTTTGCCGGATGTGTGCTTGGCGGAGCGATTTGGCGGAAGAGCTCCTACCTGATCGACCGAGTTGGCACTCGAGTTGCGAGTGACCTCGTCGATATCGTCGACGACCCGCTGCTCCCGAGAGCACCGGGCTCGCGGGCCTTCGACGGTGAGGGGCTGCTCTCGCGCCGCAACGTCGTCGTGGAAAACGGGATGCTCAAGACGTACCTGATGGATACCTACAGCGCGCGAAAGCTCGACTCGAGCAGCACCGGCAGCGCGTCACGGTCGCCCTCGGGCGGAATCTCTCCCTCCACCAGCAACCTGATCCTGAAAGCGAGCTCCCAATCGCGGGACGAGCTCCTCGCGGACACCAAACACGGCCTCTACGTCACCGGCATGATGGGTTTCGGATTTAACGCCGTCACCGGCGACTTCAGCCGAGGCGCCTCAGGCTTTCTGATCCAAGACGGTGAGCTGACCGACCCGGTGTCGGAAGTTACGATTTCGCTCAACCTCGATCAGTTGCTGCAGCGGATCGATGCCGTTGCGGATGATCTCGATCAGCGCACAGCGCTGGCTTCACCGACGTTCAGGGTTTCGTCGATGACGCTGGCGGGCAGCTAGCGTCGGGCCCGGGGCACGGCGGAGCGCGACGCGGGGCTTCTGCGGACGGGGCGCCTTGCAAAGGTGGCCGGAGAGACAGGGAACCTGAGGCCACGCAAGGCGCCCCTCGGAGCTCGCGCCAATCGGGGCTGGTTCCTGTCTTGCCGATTGTCACTCACACGCCGCCGAACCCCCACATCGCGCTCCGCCGTGCCCCTCCATACGACAAAGCCAGTGTCAGTGTCAGTGCCAGTGCCAGTGCCAGTGCCAGTGCCAGCGCCAGCGCCAGTGTCAGCGTCGGTGTCGGCGATGGCGATGGCGATGGCGATGGCGATGGCGATGGCGATGGCGATGGCGATGGCGACGGCGACGGCGACGGCGACGGTGCCACCGGCGGCGCAGGGGGATCAGTCCTGCTGTGCCCGTGCGACCATTGTGTCTACGTAACTCTCCAATGCCGGGCAGGAGATGCGGGCGTCGGCCAGTAGCTCGCGGGTGTTGCGGTCGTCGTAGATGACGTCGGTCTTTAGTTGATCGAGGAAGGCACGGGTGGTGTTTCGGAAGCGCTGCAACCCTGGAGCTCGCATCAGGGCGGTGGCGAGGTTGAGCGGGTCGTGTTCGCGTGGCGCGGGGCGGCCGGTTGCCTCGGCAAACAGTTGGAGGGCGCGCTGCACGGTGACGGGCTTCGGATCGACGATGTGAAAGGTGCGGCCGATCGAGCCTTCATTTGCTGCGATGTGGAGGCCCGCCCTGACTGCATAGTCGACTGGGACCGCGCTGATGCGCACGCCGGTTCGGCTAGGCGTCGGGATTCGGTAGTCGTCCGGCGCGCTGAGAAGGAACCGGATGAGCAGGTACAGCCCGTCCAGGTCCTCGACCTCGCCGGTGATCGAGTCACCGACCAGGAGCGCGGGCCGAAGCACGACGATGGGCAGATCGTCAGCTGACTCGCCGAGCATGCGTTCTACTCGATAGAGGGACTCTTCGATGGGATTGCGAAAGCCCATCTTGTCGTCGAGCTCGGTTTCCTTGATGAAGCCCTCGCGATTGCCCGACACGCTGGCACTGGACCAGCAGACCAGGCGCTTCAGCCGCGGGGCTGCTTCGGCGAATTCCAAGATTTCATCTGCCGCGCGGAGGTTGCCGGTCGCCTCTTCTTGCGTGCCCGCAGGATCCGTGACCGACGCGCAGTGATGGATGACCTCGACTTGTTCGGCGAGCACGGCGAACTCTTCGCCGCTCAACCCGAGGTCCATCGACCGCGGGTCCCCCACCCAAAGGGACACGCGCTCCCGCGCTGACACGGGGAGTTTGTCCAGCAGCTCTAGCGCACGTGCTTTGCGGCCTTCCGTTATTAGGCAACACACGGTGCGCTCGTCATGGCTTGCGAGCTCTCGAACCAAATGCACCGCGGGTTGTCTCCCAGGGAACCCCGTGACCAAGACCGACCGTACTAGCGCGCCCACTACTTCGACTCCTGCGATGCGAACTGCTCAACAAGCTTGCCGTGGACCTCGGCGACCTGACGCCGCGTCGCGTCGAGGTGGCCGTCGTTGATCACGACGTGATCGGCTACGGCGATTTTCTGGGGGAGAGGCAGCTGCGAAGCGATCCGAGCGTTGGCCTCTGCGTCGGTGAACCCGTCTCGCGCAATGAGGCGGGACCGCTGCACGGATTCCTCGGCGCTCACGACGATGAGGGCTGAAAACGCCTTGTAGGAGCCGGTTTCTACCAGCAGCGCCGCCTCGTAGAGCAGGTAGGGTGCCGGGTCGTCTTGGTGCGCCATGATGTGCTTGGCCCCCGCAGCCCCGATTAGCGGGTGCATGATTGCGTTGAGCGTCTTCCGCGCTTCGCCGTCGCCGAACACCAAGTCACCAACCTTCTTGCGATCGAGACGGCCCGCATCGTCGAGCACGCCTTGGCCAAACTCACGCACGATCTGCTCCAGGCCGGTCGTACCCGGCTCGACTACCTCTCGTGCCAGTTCGTCGGCGTCGATCACGGGGATGCCGAGGTCGCCGAACATCTTCGCTACGGTGGTCTTGCCGCACGCGATCCCACCCGTCAGACCCACAACCGGTTTCATCGCGGGAGAGTATTGGACATCGCCTCGCTCGGGCAAGACGATTCGGCCTGTGCTACGCAACTTCGTATGCGCGCCGTCGTCCAGCGAGTCAACGAAGCGAGCGTCACCGTCGATGGTGAGCTCGTTGGCGCGATCGAGCGCGGCTTGTTGGTGTACCTGGGTGCAGCTGAGCGCGACGACGCCAAGGACCTCCAATACATCGTCGACAAGATTGCGGGCCTGCGCGTGTTCCCCAACGACGACGGACGCATGTCGCTGTCGGTCCACGATGTTGCTGGTGCCGTGTTGGTAGTCTCCCAGTTCACCCTCTTCGGAGACGTGCGGCGGGGCAGACGGCCGTCCTTCGATGGGGCAGCGGACCCCCAAGACGCCGAGCGCCTCTACTTGGCCGTGGTCGAGGCGCTACGCGGCAAGGGCTTGCTAGTGGAAACAGGCACGTTCCGCGCGATGATGCTGGTTCAGTCTGTCGTGGATGGGCCGGTGACGATCCAAATCGACAGCCGAAAGCTTTATTAGGCTTCGCGTTTTAGACGCGGCATACTCCCGCCTCGATGCTGCGGTTCCTCAGCGAGCGACGCGCATGGGTGGTTGCGGCCTTCGTGGCCCTGACGCTCGTGATCGGCCTTTGGATGTGGGGTGCGCCCCGCGCGGCGGCCCGTGCATCCGATGTCATCGCCCAGCGCCTCGGCGTAGACGCGCACATCGACGAGGCGCGTCTCTCGTTCGGTGGTATCGAACTCGTCGGCGTCGAACTGCGCGGTCGCCATGGCGGCTTCGTCGTACGCATCGATCAGGTCGATGCGAGAATGAGCCTTCTTGGTGCGGCCTTCAGAGGATCGAGGTCCGTTCGCCGTGTGTCCGCCCGGGGCATCGTGGTGACGGTCGATCTCACGGACGAAGGGCTCGACGACTCGATCGCGGAGCTGCGAGGAAGAGCGTTAGGGGGTGCGTCCCCTTCGACGGCGTCCTCACCCAGCCCCAGAAGCGGTGGCGGGAGGGCGTACGCGATCGACGACCTCACAGTTCGCGTAGTGGACTCGGACGGGCCGTTGGTCTGGATGGAGGACGTGAGCCTGCGCAAAGAGGGCGACGACTTGCGCGCGGGCGTCGGGGAGACGCTGCTTGGCGACAAGAGCGCGGATCACGC
>JAFDFW010000316.1 GCA_019309605.1 Deltaproteobacteria bacterium
ACAGGTGTACGACGTGACGCGCGGCCGTGACTTCTATGGCCCGGGCGGGCCCTACGGGATGTTCGCCGGGAAAGATTGCACCCGTGCGCTGGCGAAGGTGTCGTTCGACGAAGAACTCTTCACCGGCGACATCGAGGGGCTCGACCCGGACGAACTCGACAAGCTCGAAGAGTGGATCGCGATGTTCGAGGGCAAGTACCGGCGCGTCGGTCGCTTGCTCGAGCCGTAGGCTAGGGCGACAGGACTGGGGTGACCTGGAGGACTTCGCCGTCAGAGCCACCGCCGTCGGTGGTGATGTACAAGAGCCCGTCCGGCCCTTGCCTCGGCGAGCGGAGGCGTCCCCGATCTTCGATCACCCGGAAGTCGTCGGTCACCTCGCCCTCGGAGGTCACGACGTAGAGGTGCAGGTGCGTGGCTGCCAAAGTCGCCACGGCCAGCATGCCGTCCCAGTCGCCCCAGGTGTTTCCTTCGATGAAGGTCGCACCCGCTAACGCCAGGGTCGGTGAGCCAGTCGACCAGATCGCCTCGACCGCAGCGGGAAACTTTTCAAGGTCGGTCATGGGAACCGATTCGTCGTAGCCCGGACCCGGATCCCAGCCGAAGTTGCCTGCCACGAGCAGATTGACTTCATCGTCGATCGATGGGCCGTGCTCGGCCGACACGCCGAGACTGTCTGCAGAGCGGAACGCCACTCCCTGAACGTTGCGGTGGCCTTTTGAAAACCAGCGGTATCCACCTGTGTTGCCAGGCACAGCCGCGCCATTTCGATCGATGCGCAGCACTTTGCCGCCGAGCGAGTCGTCGTCCTGTGGGGTGTCCGCGATCGCCGCGTCGCCGGTACCGACCCACAGGTGGCCGTTCGGTCCGAAGCGAGGCCGACATCCGCTGTGCCTTCCCGAACTGTACGGCATGCCTTTCACGATGTCGGCGCGAGCGACCAGGCCGTCGCCGTTGGGCGTTTCGAGTGTGAACCGCACCAGGCGCACATCGGTGTCCCCGTCCAGGCTGGAGGCCATGCACACGTAGACGTAGCCGTTGGTTGCAAAGGCGGGATCGACTTCGAGCCCCAGCATGCCGCCTTCGCCGTTTGCGACCACATCCTCGGGCGTGACGGTGAACGGCTGGGCGTCCACGCCGTCCGCATACACATTGAGCCGTCCGGGCCTCTCGGTCACCAGCGCGGTCCCGTTGGGAAGCCACGCGATATCCCACGGCTTGTCGAGGCCTGAGATGAACGTGGTCACCTCGAGGCCCGAGACGACACCGCTGCCACCGGACCCGGCATCGCCGCCGGTTCCTGCGCTACCGCCAGTGCTACTTGCAGACTCCCCACATGCGCCCAACAGGACCGCACAGACCAAGAAGATTCTAAGCCCCACGAGGACAATGTCGTCTCTGCTGGGCCGGAGTTCAAGCAGAAGGAAAGCGCCGGTAGGTCAAGATCACCGCGACCGCGAGCGGTGCGTTCTGCACGCCTGTCTCCAGCGAAACCGCGTGACGTTGACGCGGCGCAAGGCCTGCGATCCGCGCGATGATGTAGCCGAGCACCATGCCGCTCCCGGCCACAAAGACGCAGGCGAGAAGACTGGCATCCTCCGTGGTCAGCAAGAGGTGCATCTGGTCGGCCACGGTGGTGACGAGCAGGACGGCCAACAACAGCGCGCCCGAGGCGGCGCCCACGCGCTCGACCTTCTTCGCGGATTCCACAGAGCGGTGTCGAATCCACATGCCGCCCGCGATGGGCAGGAGCATCAACGCGAGCGTGCCCATGACCGCCAGGTACGGGATCTCCATCTGTGTTTGGTCGAGCGACGCTGTGTACGCGTACAAGAGTGTCGGCATCATCACGACCGAGGCTAAGGTCGAGACCGCCGTCATCGAGATACTGAGCGCGACATCGGCGCCGGAGAAATAGGCGAACATGTTGCTGGCGTTGCCCCCCGAAGTGCACGCCATGAGCATGAGTCCCCAGGCATCGCTGCCCTCGAGCCCAAGCCACTGGATCGCCAAGTACGCCAGCAGGGGCATCCAACCGAACTGTGATGCGAGTCCGATCAGGATGGCGCGCGGCCGCTCGAGAGCGCGGGTGTAGTCCGCAGGCGTCAGCGAAGCGCCCATCCCGACCATGAGCACGAGGGTGAGCGCCGCGACGAGTACCTTGTCCAGACCGCTGAGCATCGGGGCATCATACACACTCCCGATCGGGAGAACCCGGGCTGCAGGCTCGTGGACGCCCTATTGACGTTCATTCAGGTCGAGCGCAGCATCGTTCGGTGGACAACGAGAAGATCATCAGCGAGGTGATGGGCGGTGGCTTGCGTGTTCTCAACCGTATCGCCGACTCGCCTCTAGTCGAGCGCCTCGGACTCGAACAGCGTGCCCAGCGGCTCGTTTACGAAGGTGCCAAGCGTGCGGCCGAAACTGCAGCGAAGGCAGCCAAGCGGCTCGCGCCCAAACGTTCCAGTGATCGCCCACGAAGGTCGAGGAAGTTCGACCTGAGCTTGAGCGAGGAGCAGCAGCTCATGCGGGACACGCTTCGGCGATTTGCAGATGACGTGATGCAGCCGGCAGCTCGGGAGGCCGACGATCGTTCCGCGCCGCCCGACGACTTTCTCGAGACGTTCAGCGAGCTCGGCGCGATGGCGATGGCTGTACCAGAGGGCTTGGGCGGGGCCGCCGAGCAGGTGTCGGCGGTGTCTCAGATGCTCATCGCGGAAGACCTTGCGAGAGGCGACATGGGCCTCGCGTATGCCGCACTATCGCCGTTGTCCTTCGTGAACGCGATCGTTCACTGGGGAGATGATCAACAGCGGGCGCGGTTGCTGCCTTCGTTCTTGGAAGGAGAGACGACGGCCGCGAGCGTCGCCGTCGTGGAGCCGCAACCGCTATTCGATCCGAACGCATTGCGAACGACGGTCAAGAAACGTGGCCCGGACTACCTGCTCAGCGGAGAGAAATCGATGGTGGCGTTGGCCGATCGTGCGAAGTGGTTCTTGGTTGCAGCCGAGATCCCCAAAGCAGGTCCGCGCTTTTTCTTGGTGGAGGGCGATGCGGCCGGCGTCGAGGTGACCCAAGAACCCGCAATGGGTTTGGGATCGGCAGGGCTCGGGCGCCTGAAGCTCGACGATGTCCGCGTTGCTCGCGAGTCGCTGCTTGGCGGCGCAGCGGCGTTGAAGGCGGAGGGCCAGGCCGCCTACGACGACGCGGTGAACCGCGCGAGCATTGCCTGGGGCGCGATGGCCCTCGGGACTTCTCAGGCCCTGCTGGATTATGCGATTCCGTATTGCAACGACCGGATCGCGTTCGGAGAGCCGATTTCCCATCGGCAAGCGGTGGCCTTCATGATTGCGGACATCGGCATCGAGCTCGAGTCGATGCGCATGCTGGTCTATCGAGCAGCCGGGCGCATCGACGCAGGGCTGAAGTGTCGGCGCGAGGCGTATCTCGCGCGCACCCTCTGCTCCGACAAGGCGATGCAGATCGGAACGAACGGGGTGCAGCTTCTGGGGGGTGCGGGTTTCATCAAGGACCACCCAGTGGAGATTTGGTATCGCCAACTTCGTTCCATCGCGGTCATGGACGGCAATCTGTTGGTCTAGGGGACTCAATGATCTATTTGGAACTTTCAAAGAACCTCAAGCTTGTCGTCAACCAGGCGCACCAGGTGGCCAAGCACGTGTTCCGGCCGATCTCACGTAAGTACGACCGCGCCGAGCACGAGTATCCGAAAGAACTCGACCTGCTCGCCGCCCTCATGGACGGTCTGAACGCGGGTGGCGGGCAAAAGGGCGCGGGCATCGATACGCTCCAGCAAGGGGAAGGGACAGATCAGGGGGTCCGTAACGGCGCCAACATGTCCACGTGTCTAGGGATGACCGAGCTGTGTTGGGGCGATGTCGGCCTGGCGATTTCCATTCCGCGTCAGGGTCTCGGCAATGCGGCGATCACTGCGGTGGCGGACGCCGACCAGAAGAAGCGCTTCAAAGGCCTGTGGGCGGCGATGGCGATCACCGAACCTGGGGCAGGGTCGGATTCAGCCAATATCCGCACGACGGCTCGCCTTGATGGCGATGAGTGGGTGCTCGATGGCGAGAAGATCTACGTCACCGCGGGGAGTCGGGCCGACGCGGTGGTCGTTTGGGCGACGCTCGATCGGAATCTTGGGCGCGCCGCGATCAAGTCGTTCGTCGTGCCGCGTGACACCCCCGGCATGGAGGTCGTCCGCCTCGACAAGAAGATGGGGATTCGCGCCTCAGACACCGCTAGCATCACCCTCACGGACTGCCGCATTCCAAAAGAGAACCTCCTGGGCACTGCCGACATCGACACGAAAAGGGGCTTTAGCGGTGTCATGCAGACCTTCGACAACACACGTCCCGTCGTGGCGGCGATGGGCGTTGGCGTTGCGCGTGCGGCGCTCGAGCACACGCGGGAGCTGCTCGCCGGCGAGGGCATCGAGGTTCGCTATAGTGGGTCGTTGTTCACGAAGAGTGCCGCCGAAGCCGAGTTAATCCGCATGGAGGCGGAGTGGGAAGCGGGTCGCCTGCTCATGCTCAAAGCGGCCTGGATGGCGGACAATGCGATCCCCAACTCGACCGAGGCCTCGATGTCCAAGGCGAAGGCTGCACGGGTCGCCAACAAGATCACGCTCCAGTGCGTCGAGCTGTGCGGCGGCCTCGGCTACTCCGAAGAGGATCTCCTCGAGAAGTGGGCGCGGGATTCCAAGATCATCGACATCTTCGAGGGCACCCAGCAGATTCAGTTGTTAATCATCGCGCGGCGATTGCTCGGAAAGCGGTCGTCCGAGCTTCGGTAACGGAGGGCGTCATGGAGATCAGCGGCATTGCGCACACGTTTGTCACGGTCGGGGACTTCGGCCGATCCCGCGCGTTCTACAGCAAACTCCTGCCTTTCCTCGGCTTGAAGAACGTCATGGATATCCCCGGGACATACTACTGCGTGGGCGGCCGCACCGGTTTCGCGATTCGAGAAGCCGCCGAAGGGCATCGCGGGGACCGCTTCGACCAAAACCGCATCGGCCTCCATCACATCTGCTTCCGCGCAAGAACACGCGAAGACGTCGACGAGGCACACGACTTCGTGAAGGACCTAGGCGC
>JAFDFW010000317.1 GCA_019309605.1 Deltaproteobacteria bacterium
GCCATGAGCGACATCATGTTGATCGTGATGCCCATCATGTGCATCGCGATGATGGCGCCTGCGAGCGCGACGGGAAGCCCAACACCGGCCATGGTGGCGTTCCGCGCGCCGATCGCGACCCAGAGGAGAAGCAGGACCAGCAACAGTCCCACGGCTGCGTTCGTGTAGAGGGTGCTCAGAGAGTGTTGAACCTCGGCTGCCGCATCGCCGAACAAGTCGATCGTCACTCCAGGTGGAAGCGTCGGGCGCAACCGATGGACCAACGCATGTACGTCGTTGCTGATCCGCACGCTGTCGGCTTGCTCCTCCTTTCGGACAGTGAGGACGATCGCTGGCTCACCATTCACGCGCCCGCTGAACTTGCCTGCTGCAAACGCGTCCTTCACATCGGCGACGTCGCGAACGCGAACCGATCCACCTTGGGCGTCGGGCCGGATGACGACATTGGCCAGCTCCTCGATGTTGTTGACCCGCGTCATTCCGCGGACGAGTCGGGCATCGCCCTCGCCCTTGGTCGTGCCGGCTGGGACGTTGGCCGCGCGACCCCGGAGCGACTCCGTCACGGTCGTGAGCGAAAGCTGATACGCCGCCAGACGGTCGGGATCGACATCGACTCGGAATTCGCGCTCCCGAATGCCATTCCGCCAAGTGCCGGACACCCCTGGCAATCGCTCGACCCGGTCGGCCACGTCCTTGCCGACCTGTCGAAGCACGACTTCTGGGACTTCGCCTCGGATTGCAACGACGATCGTCGGAAAATCGACCTTCACTTCGCGTACGACCGGACGCTCTGCATCCATGGGTAAGTCGTCGATGCGATTGATCTCGTTCGACACCTCCATCATGGCGCTCGTGACGTCGTCGACGTCGTCGTCGAACTTGAAGCTCACGTACGAGACGCCCTCTTTCGACGAGCTCCAGATCTCTTCGACCTTGTCCACGTCGTCGACGGCATTTTCGACCGTGATCGTGACGAGCTGCTCGATCTCCTCCGGCGATGCACCCACGTAGACCGTCGTGACGGTTCCCCAGCCGGTAGGCAGCGTGGGCAACGACTCGCGGTGCATAGTGCTCATCACCAATGCGCCGACCACTACCGTCGAGATCGCCACGAGATTGACGAGGACGGGTTGACGGACTGCAAAGGAGGGAATGCTCATGGCTCGCTGTTCGGCACGACTTGGACTTTCGAGCCATCTACCACTCGATTAACGCCCTTGATCACGACCGTCTCGCCGGGCTCGATCCCTTCCGGGACTTCCGCGAAGCCCGCGCCCACGGAGCCGAGCACGATCGCCCGCCGCTGCGCGATCCCGCTCTCGACGACGTACACGTGTTGGCTGCCGAAGCGTTCGAAGACTCCTTCTAGAGGCACCCGCATGACCATCTTCGGTTCGCCGGTTTCAACGGAGAAGCGAGCGACCAAGCCTGGGCGCAACCGCCCGCCATGGTCGTCGAGCTCGATCTCGACCGGAAGGCGACGAGTGCCCGGATCGATGACTTCGCCCACGCGGACGACCTTGCCGCCAAACAGCTCGCCCGGTCGCGCATAGACAGAGATCACCGCCTTGGCTCCTACCGACACGTCGATAGCTTCGCGCGGATCGAGGAGCACGCGGGCTTTGAGCAGGCTCGTGTCGGCCAAGACCAGAAGCGGGCTTCCCGGCACGAGGTATTCGCCGAGCTCGACTGCTCGCTCGACGACCGTTCCAGCAAACGGGGCGCGGACGACCGCGTCGGTGAGACCGCGTCGCGCTAGGCGAGCTTCCGCGCGCGCCGCGTCGCGCGCTGCCGACGCCAGGCGCACGGAATCCTGGGCATCGTCCAAGCGCTGCTCAGGCAGGCCTCCGGTCTGTACCAGTTTCTTGGTGCGAGCTTGCTCGCGTTCCGCCTGTGCCAGGCGAGCTTGGCTTTGGGCCACTGCCGCGTTCGCGGCCTGAGCCGCGGACGCCGGGCGCCCCACGTCGAGGCGCAGAAGAACCTGTCCCTCTTCCGCGCGATCGCCTGCTTCGACCAGCACCTCGACAACCCGGCCGGCCGTCTCCGACCGCATGTTCGACTGCCGATTCGGCAGGATCTCGGCGGTTGCAGTCGAGATCGGCGTGACGGCCTCAGGCTCGATGATCGCAGCATGCACCGGTGGCGGGGGTGGCTCGGTTGCAGCCGGCGCAGTCCCCGTGCAACCGATCCCCGCTGTCGCGGAAAACGCCAAGAACAACGAGGGGATTAGGAAACGCGATGGGAACGAAGGAACCGTCACCAAGGAACCCTGTGTGTGGATCATTGTCTGGGCAAGAAGAAAAACGCGCGGCGCTTGGTCAGCGCAACACCGCATAAGCGTTGCTCAAGCACGGCTTGTCAGGCCTCTCCTCCGTTGTGACGCCTAGAACCACACGCTCGCCCTCGTTCCAACCGCGGATGATCAGCGTGTCCCCGGGAAAAACCGGGTTGCTGAACTGTCCGCGGAGCCTTCCGAACTTGTCCGGATCTCCGCCGCACGCGTCTCGAACCACCGCTCGGCCGGCGTATCCATAGGTGCACAATCCGTGCAAAATCGGCCTATCGAAACCCACTTGGGCGGCGAACTCCGGGTCGGCGTGCAGTGGGTTGTAGTCGCCGCTCAGACGGTAGAGGAGCGCCTGTGTGGATCCGACTTGCTCGCGCGTTTCGAAGTCGGGGTCACGGTCCGGCGGCTTCACTCGTTCGGTCTTGGGCGGACGCTCACCACCGAACCCGCCGTCATTCCGCAATAGCAACGTCACCTCACCCTGGATGATCAGCTCATCGTCCTCGTCGTATGCGTCGATCGAAAAGACCGACATCGCGAATCGCTTCAAGTCATAGAGGCCCGCCACCTTGCCCATGACCCGCAATCGGCCGTTGGGGCGGAGTGGTTTGATGACATCTACCTGCTGGCTGTGGTGAACCATGCCGCGCCGGTCGCACGCAATTCGATCGACGAGGGCGTCGAACGCCGCGAATGTTGGAATCGTGCAGAACGTCGGGAGCACCCTCGGGCCCCGGCCCTCGTAGAGGTAGTCGAGCTCCTCGTCTGCAGATGCCCCTACGCCGAGTGCGTACACTACCGTGTCACGCCAGGTGTAGTTGAACTCGATCGGAGGGTTCTCGTAGCCGATGCTTTGTGTGTCGATGGGCATGTCGATGGCCCCAAGTAGAGCCGCTGCCGCAAGGGATGGCAATCCGGCGCGTTGGAGCTTACAGTTCGGCGTGGTGAACGAGGTCAAACGAGTTGCGATCGTTTTCTCCGGCGGCCCTGCACCGGCGGCTAACGCGGTGATCGAGGCGGCGGCGATTTCGTTCCTGGAGGCCGGCACGGAAGTGCTCGGCATCTTCCATGGGTACACCAACCTTCAGGAATACGATCCCGTTGCCCATCCGATGGTCGAATCGGAGCACTATCGGTTGCTCACGCCGGCCGACATTCGCGGCCTTCGCAACAGTCGCGGCGTCATCATCGGAACGGCCCGCGTTAATCCTGGCGCCACAATCGAAGTCCCTTCGGACCTCCTCGATCCCGAGAAAACCGAACGTATTCGCAGGATTCACCACGCGCTGGCCGACCTCGACGTCGACGCGCTCATCTCGATCGGCGGCGACGATACCCTCAAGACGGCAAACTTTCTATACGAGTACCAGAAGCATCACGTTGCCAAGGAAGACCGCGTTCGTGTCGTGCATTTGCCCAAGACGATCGATAACGATTATCGCGGCATAGACTTCACGTTTGGTTTCTTCACCGCGGTCGACGTGATGGCGAAGGAGCTCTTGAATCTGCGCGCCGATTGCATCGCAACCAGCGGCTACTTCATCGTCGAGACCATGGGCCGCAAAGCGGGTTGGCTGTCGTACGGTGT
>JAFDFW010000318.1 GCA_019309605.1 Deltaproteobacteria bacterium
ATGTACATCATGAAGGCATCCGCAGGCCCCGCGAATCGCAGCACCGCCCTACCAGGCAGTTCGAGCTTCTCCCAAGCTGGCTGAAGCGGCGCGACCAAGAAATCCTTGATCTCCTTCTTGAAGAACCAACTGATCGCGACGGCCGGAATCAACCCGAGAATCGCGCGCAGCAAACGCGAGCGGAGATCGTTGACATGCTGAAAGAACGTCATCGCCGGATCCTCTGCGGGGATCGGCGGCAACCGGGGCTCCGGGATCTGGATCTGGTCGGACGTCATGACTGCTCTGCCTCGGGAGGCGCATCCGCTTCGGACTCCGGCTCCTTGGCTACGGGCCCGGTCGCATCGGTCGCATCGGTCGCATCGGTCGCAGGTATGGGCGGAGCTGCGCTCGCCGCCCCGGTCACCGACGAAGTCTTGACCGGTCCCACGCTCGGCGACGGGCTTGGCGCTTTGTCCTGCACCGGAACGGGGCGGGCCTTCGGCGGGCGGATCGGCGGAGCACGAAACGGGTCTCCTTCGCGCATCAGTTCGTCGAGCCCGATCGCGTCTTTGAAATCGCGGCTCGCGTTGCGTACTTGGCGAACCCCTTTGCCGACGGTCCGCATGAACGTGGGCAGCTTGTCCGGCTGGGCCAATGCCAAACATGGTCCCCAAAGATGAATCGCAGCACCCCCAGAAGGCAACCAGCCGACGATCCTCAGGAACAACCGGCCTGTATCGACGGGAGTCACGACGCGAAACGTATCTGGCGGAGGCGCTCGACCGCCCGATCCATATTGCGGACCCGCCTCTCGTACTCACGCGTCAGCTCCTGAATACGGTTGGCCGCGGCTAGCGTCTGCTCCGAACTCTCCGAGTGTTTCCGGTGAGACTGATGGAGCTGCAGAACCATGTCCGAGATGCTCTCGATCGCGCCCGTCATCTGGCGGCCGCCCTCGGCCTGTTCCTGGCTGCTGCGCTCCATCTGCTGGGTGATCAGCCGCATATTATCCGCGCTCTTCATGATCAGCTCCGAACCGCGCGCCTGCTCGGCCGTGGCGGCAGCGATCTGCTGAACGGTCTCCGCGATGCGTCCGATCGCGTCGGTGACTTGCTTCGAGCCTTTCGCCTGCTCGACGGTCGCCCGCGCGATGCCGCGCACCATGGCGGTCGACTGCCTAGACGACTCGAGGATCTTCTTCAGCGCGGCCTCGGCCTCGGCGCTCACCGTCACGCCCCGGTCGACCGTACTGGCACCGCGCTCGACCGCTTCGATCGCGTTTTTCGTCTCTTCCTGAATCGTCTTGATCAGCTCGGCGATTTCCTTCGTCGACGCGCCCGCGCGCTCGGCGAGGTCTTTGATCTCGTCCGCGACGACCGCGAAGCCTTTGCCGTGCTCGCCAGCCTGCGCAGCGATGATCGCCGCGTTCAAGGCAAGCAGATTGGTCTGTTCGGCGACGTCGTCGATGACGTTCAAGATGTCCCCGATCGCCTCGATACGATCACCCAAGTTTGAAATCGTGCTCACCGCTTGCAGCGAGGATGACTTGATTCGGTTGATCTCGTCCGTGATCTTGTGGATCGACTCGGCGCCTGTCTCCGCGTCGATGGCCACCTCCTCGGAGAGGCGCGCGGTCTCGTTGGCGTTCGACTGAACCTGGTCGATCGACACATCCATCTCGTTCATCGAAGAGGACGTCTCCTCGGCGGTGAGCGCCAGTCCGTCGACGTTTCGCGCGACCTCTTTGATGCTGTATGTCATTTCCTCGATCGACGACGCCGTCTCGCGGACGCTCGACCCGAGGTTGCCCATGTTCTCGGCGACTTCATGATTCGTCGCGGTCATTTGTAGAATGCTCGAGGAACTCTCTTCGGTGCTCGACGAAAGGGCCTCCACGCGGTCGCTGATCGCCTGCAGCGAGATCGCCATCGATTTCAGCGCGCGAGCTGTCTCTTCGACGGCCACCATCTGCTCCCCGAGGCCACTCGAGAGCGCTTTGACGTTTTCACCGATGACGTCCTCGACCTCTTCGATCTCGCCGTGGATCGCTCGAATCTGCGCATCAACTTCTTCGACCTCAATCGAAGGAGGCAACCCCGACCCGATGATCAATAGCCCGAGTACGCCGAGCACGGCGGCGACTACGCCAGCAATGGAAGCGCCCTGTGCGCCCACCAACACGCCGGTAGCGACCCCGACGGGCCCTACGACGAACGCGAGTGCGAAGCACATGAAACCCGGAACGAGATAGCGACTCTTGGCAATTGCCCGAAACATGACTTCCCCCAGCGACCTGCAATCGGCGACGTCCAGAGTATCGAACCGGGGGAGTCGCGGGCAAGTTCCCCCGCGCCTCGACCCTAAGCTCCGAGGTGAAGGAGGGGAACTTCCGTTCAGAGCGGGTTCGTCAGGAGCTGCATCGAGAGCTGGAGGGCCAAGGAGTAATCCCCCTCCATTTTGAGCTTACCGCCTAGGAACAGCTCCTGAATCGTGAGCTCACCCCGCTGAAGCATCTCCAGGTCCGAGAATTGCAGCTCCGTGGTGAAGCCAGGCTCTTTCGGCACCTCGGGGACGTTGAAACCGATCTGAACCACTACATCGCCGAGCTCGGGCACCCCACGAAGCGTGACGAAACACGTCATGGGCTGGCCCGCAAGGGCGTCCTCGAATCGCTTCGAGGCGGTTTGAGCGGCCCCGATGGCCACTTCGTCGTCGTCGAGAGCGCCGGTTTTTGCGATCTCCCCGAGCAACAGGGTGGCGGCATCCCCCGGTAGCGCCGCGTTGATCTTGATCGGCACCCCGTCGGCGGGAGCATCGCCCGAGCTGAGCACCCCTGCGCTAGCGGAGAGGACGACGGGTGGCTGATCGTCGATCTGAAGGCTGGCCGCTCCCGTGACGCCTTTGACGTCATCCAGAACGCGCTGGGCGCGCTCATCGCCCCCTGAGGCACGGCTCTCGAGGACTTCCACCCCCCTGGAGAAAAGCTTGGGAAAGGTGTCTCGAAGGAACTCAATCGGTTGAACGGTCATGCGGCGGGGAGTGTAGCCAACAACAGGAACAGCACCAAGCTGGCGAAATCGAGCGGAATCAGCCACCATCACAACAATGTCGGAAGTGGAGCACCGGCCTACTGTCTTGATGGTGGGCCAGGGCGAGCCGATGCAGACAGCGTTGGGGGAAGCGCTTCGGCGCCATGGGATATCCGTCGCTGGCTGCGCAACGGCTGAGCTCGAACAAGCTGTCCGTGTCTATGCACCGGACTTGGTCGTTCTAATTGGCGATGCCGCTGTGCGCGGAGGCGCGAGCGTAGTGCGGCGCATGGCCGCAAATCGGGCGACCGATGTGTTGCCGGTCGCCGTCGTCTCGAACGATGCGGTACTCAAGCACGAGGGGCAGGATTTCCGGACGGGGGCCGTGGCGATCGTTCCGCGCGGCGCCGGTGCGGACACCATCGCGCGCCGGCTCGCCGAGCTCGCGGAGGAGGTGCCGGAGCGGCCGGGGCTCGTGACGGGCGTGCTCACCGAAAGCAACCTTCAGGACGTCGTCGATCTCGTCTCCAATGACATGAAGACCGGAATTCTGAGCATTCGCTCTCCGCAGGGCGTGCTCGAAGGCATGCCGGTGGTCGTCGAGACCGAACGCGCCTCGGCACACAACACCGAGCTGATCCTCGATCGGTTGCGTGAGGCCATGGACGAGTCCGAGTCGCTGGAATACGAGTTCCACGAGACGAGTGGCGGCCGGCTCTCCACGTTGCCGATGGCGATGGAACCCGAAGACATCGACCTGACCGGGCTGCAAGGGGCGCGCGTGGTCATCCTCGATTCGGACGAGTTCCGCGCCGAGAAGCTCGCGCAGGTCTTGAGCGCCCGCGGTGTCCAGATCGCGGCCGCGGACTTTTCAACCGCGGTGATTCCAAGGATTCGAGAAGTCGATCCGCAGGTCGTCGTGTTGGACTCGGTCGCGGTAGGCGGCCAAGGCATCGAATTCGTGCGGGCAATGCGAAAAGACCCGCAGCTTCGCTGGGCCTCGATGTTGGTCGTGCGCTGGGAGGACTTCTGGCGGACCTCTGCATCCGACGCCGGGCCGGACCTGGCGCAATTGGCCAGCCGGATTCTCCCGATGATCGACCAAGACGCCGAGATTTCACGCCGGGTCGAAGAAGAGGTCGACTTCGACACTAGGCTCGAGCTCATCGGCCCAGGGCGCCTGGTTCGCGCTCTTGGTTCGATGCCGGGCGTTCGCCACTTGTCGATCGTCGGACACAAACGGAACATCGAAATCGACATTGCCGACAACTCGATCGTCGGCGCGTACGCGACCTTGCGCGAGGGCGCCACACAGAAC
>JAFDFW010000920.1 GCA_019309605.1 Deltaproteobacteria bacterium
GAACTGCTTCCAGGAGCCCGGGTGCGTGCCGACGCTCACCGCGCGCCAGTGTCGGATCTTCTCGTTGAGCCTTCGCTCCGCCGTTTTCGTCTGGAAAGAGAGCGCCTTGTAGTGCTTGCGCTTCTCCCGCGCGGGGATCGGCATCGCGGCAATGGCGTGATGCCTCAGCTTGAACTGCCGTCGATGCGCAGCTCGCGCTGCGTCGACCTTGCACGCCAACGCTTCGCGCTGCTCAATCCGCCTCATGCGTGCCGTACTGAGAGCGTCCTGGTACTCGCGCCAAAGGCTATCATCCTGTGACTGCCCGATCGGCTGTTCCATATAGGCGTTCGGCTGCTCACGTGCCACTTCGGCCGAGCTCGGACCCGGAACGAATTCGCCGTACCGCTCGCGGAGCCGTTGCTTGGACCAACGCCGGCCCAAGGAAGATGCCTTGCACGCTAAGTTCGGTCTCGTCGCGTCGACGATCGCAAGCCCGTTTCCACGCTGCACGAGGCGCACCCCGAAACGCGTCAATTCTTCATGGAGACCCAGCCACGACTCGATGCGATCGAGCTCCGTGACTTCGCCGATGCAGCGACGTGCCCAGCGAGAAAAACTCTCGAGGCCCTGATGTGCTTCGAAGTCGCGCGTTCTGTGGCTCTGGCAATGACTCCTCGTTCGGTCGACGCGGTGCAGGCCGAGCTCTTCTTCGAGGGTGCTCGAAAGCGCCTGATATGCGTGGATGGCTTTGTAGGGGTGATGAATCTTCAGTGTCTCAGGATGAATCATATTCACCGCGACGTGAAGATGTTCGTGCTCCTGCTCGCTGTGGCGAACCGCGATGTATTGATGTTCCTCTAGCCCGGCCGCCCGCACGGCTCGGCGAACGACACTCGCTGTGGCGAACCGCGATGTATTGATGTTCCTCTAGCCCGGCCGCCCGCACGGCTCGGCGAACGACAACGTCGAGCTCCGCTGGGGTCAGGCGCCGGTCCTCCGGGTGAAACGAGATCACAAGGTGGTACGTCTTGAGTCCCTTAGCTCTCACATTACCCTCTTGGAGCAACTCCATGACCTCGACGGCAAGGCCTGCGTTCTCGCGGCGATCGAGGCCCGGGAGGTTCCCGCCCATGTACCAGGTGCATCGCTCCCCGCCCTTGCCGCGAAGCATGTAAGGGACGAGCCTGGAGAGACGAGAGCTGGTCGTGTCGTTCCGTGGCTGCTTCGGCGTGATGATCATCGAGAGCGAACCAGGTGGGCGAGGACGCGCCTGAGCTCAGCTCCGTTGCGCTCCACTTCGATGAGGGTTCTGCGAAGGGAGGCCTTCTCCTCGCGCTCGGTGAGCGCCTTCTTCAGCAAGCCCCCGAGACGGTTCTGTTCTCGTTGAATCCTGAGGATATCTTGAACTTCCTGCCTCGCACGCGCGCTCGGAATCTCGACGTTCAAGAGCGCGCGTCGGATCACCTCGTTGCGCGTGAGCCCGCTTGCTCCTGCGAGGTTGTCGAGGTGGACCGCGTGCGCCTCCGTGAGTCGCACCGTGATCCGATGTTTTAGATCCCCCACCCAATGAGCATAAGCATCGCGATCACATTGTCGAGACGGAATGTTGTATCGCACGCGCGAATAAGCCGCAGGCGTTGAGCGCGTCATCAAGTGCCGAGCGTGAACGTAAGAGCTGTTCGCGCGATGCACTTGTAGTTTTGTTGGCAGACAAAACTCCACCTTGCCGCAGCTATGCACCGTGCATCTTCCTTCTTTCCTGTGGGTGTTTCTGTGCGTCCTTGCATTCTCGTGGATTCCGTTGCGTGTCGTTGTTGCCTCTTGTGCTTCCGTGGCACCGTTGCAAGACGTTGGATCGCCGAGCTTTGCTCTGCATTTTCGCGCAAGACCGGGGGCGTGCTCGTGCCCCGCTGAGAAGCCGTCGTGCCGAGCCATTCGGCACAAAACCGGGGCGGACCAAAAAAAGTTCGCTCGCCAAGAATACTTTTGGCCTCCAAAACCGATAACCCCTTTGTGAGCACAACAGACCTCCTCAAGCACACCCCGCGTGTGTCTCTCCAGAAGCCGATCTCACTCGCGCGACCGCGTGACGCCTATCCGTACTTCGTCGCGTGTAGACCGGAGATCGAAACACTCCTTCGCGCCGGTTACACGATGTGCCGCGTGTGGGAAGCATACCGAAGCGCGTCACCGCCATTCCCGGCCTCGTACGAAACCTTTCGGCGGTACTGCAGCAAGCACGGACTCGCGGGCCTCAGAAAGGCTCCGCTGACCGTGACCGCGTCTGAATCGGCCCTGCCGGGAGCGGCCGCGCCAACTACCCCGAAGCCCCCAGCGAAGGCCCCAACCTCTCGAACGGTTTGGCCGCGGCTGGCCGGCAGGCCGCGGGAGTTCGTCCCTAGCACGGAGGATTAGAGATGAAGGAGTTCCATTGCATCTTGCAAACCAAAGGCGTCGGCATCGGGAAGTCCTGGTCGCCTCATCAAATCACACCCGGCGGAGGCGCCGAGAACCGCAACTCTTGCAAGATGCGAGGATGAAGATCACTCTTCAGCGGGGAGCAACGTGAATCTGGGCAACGACGAACGCCTCGTCGACATGACGGTATCGGACCTTCGCGCGTTGCTGCTGGACGCGGTGCGTGACGTGATGGAACAACAGCCGACCGGAAAAACGGGTGAGCTTCTGACCACTGAAGAATTGGCGAAGCTCATCAAGGTGTCGCCCGACACGGCTCGCAAGTGGCGACGCCAAGGTTGTCCGCATGTTGCAGTCGGCGAAAGGAAGTTTCGGTGGCGGCTGGAAGAGGTCCTGCGCTGGCGCGAGGAACTACACCATGGCTAGGCACGACAAGCGATCGTCGACGGGCATCCGCTGGGACGAAGGCAAGATGCGCTA
>JAFDFW010000319.1 GCA_019309605.1 Deltaproteobacteria bacterium
GCGTTCATTCGTCCGGGCGTCCACATCGTCGGCCCGTGGGACAAGGCGACCGAAAAGGATCTCATGGATAGTGCGGCAGGCAACACGCTCTCGACGCAGTACGCGTTGCAGGCGGTCGTTCCGCCCTTGGTTGCGCAGGGATCGGGGCAGGTCCTGATCGAGGTCAGCGCGACCGGAAAGAAGGACTTTCCGAACGTGGCCGTCTACGGCGCGACCCGCGCGGCTGCGGCGTATCTGATCAACCAGGTCGCTCTCGACGTCGCGAAACATGGTGTGACCGTCAACGGCATGGGCACCATGTTCCTGGACTATCCCGGCTACAGGAACTCCCTTGGCGTGACAACCCCCGAAGCGCTGGCTCAGGCAATGAAGCCGATCCCCATGGGCCGCCTGGGCAAACCCGAGGAAGTGGCGCACCTTGCCGCCGCTCTGCTCGATGGCGGGTGCAACTACTACACGGCGCAGTTCCTGAACATGAGTGGCGGATGGAGCGGGCTCTAAAGCGATACTGAAATGGAGTCTTGGTGCCGCGTAAGGAGAAGAGAAATGTCGAAAAAGAAACGAGTCGCGTCGTCATTCAAGGTCGCTGGGTTGATGATCGTGGCTTCGATCGTGTTGTCCAGTGCTCCGAGTGTGTTGCCGAGCGCTCCGAAACCGGTCGCCGCCCAGGGCGTAAAAAAGGCCCAGCGGATTCCACCCAAGTTCGTTGTCGGAGACATTCCCCAGTCCATTCTCGACGTAAAGACAGATGGAGACTTCATCTACGACACCATTCACACCATCGCGCCGGAGATCGAGGGGTACGACGACGTTCTGCTGCACGAGCATCTGGGCCTTGCGTACCTTACCGGGCGGGCCGGCATCCATCGGCTTCCGGGAATCGAGGACACTGTCATCCTCACGATTTCGCGACGCGGCGGCGGGACCTACCCGAAGGGCGAGCAGGTTGGCCTCTACACGTTGAACCTCTCCAGCCTCGAGGTCGCGCCCCTGGTGACGCGGGTGCCTCACTCGGCGGACGTCTCGAAGCCGACCGTGTTCGCCACAGCCAAACAGAAGCGCGCCCAGGTGGGCTCGCTCAACCGGTCGAATAGCAGGCTGCTCGCTGTCTGTAATGACGCCGCCGTCAGCGCGGACGGCAAACGTATCTATTTCACCGAGTCATACGTGGCGGAAGGCGCGACGATGGGCGGCAGCGCCGCCCTGAAGCCAATCATCATGCTCGGCCGTACGGGGCGCCTGTGGATGTACGATTCGGAGGATAAGACGGTGGGGCTGGTCGCAAACGGGTACGCGTTCACCGACGGCATTCTCATGGAGGGCAACGGAAACGAACCCGAAGAATCGGTCCTACTCACCGACAATCCGCGGTTCCAACTCCATCGCGTCCACCTCGCCGGTGCTCGGGCGGGGGAGAGTGAGGTGCTGTGGCGAGACCTTCCGGGACTGGCGGACGGGATGCGCAGAGACTCGAAGGGCCGGATCTGGCTCACAATTATCACCAATCACGGCAACCAGATTCCGTGGGTTCACGCCCACCCTGGGGTCAAGCCCATGTTGATGAAGCACCCTCAGTTGATCAGCTTCCCTTCCGTGACGAGTCTCCTGCTGCTGAGCCCGGATGCTTCGACTGCCAACTCGAATGCGCAGCGCTTGCTGCCGATTTCGCCTTCCTTGAAAAACCTACCATCCTCGATCTTGAAAAAGGGAGTAACGCAATGAGCGCAAAAGAAGCGGCAACCATGCCCGCCTACGCGGGGAAGCTCGGTATTTCCGACATGACCGCCAAGGACGCCGACGGAAATCCACAACCGGGATTCAGCCACACCAGCAGCAAGGCCCAGCAGGCTGATCCGAAAGCGCCCTACCAGATGCCTCTCACCAAGGAGGAGCAGGACATCATGGATGGCAAGAAGGGGCCGGAGCTGGCCAAGGTCATGAAAATCGTCGTCGCCCATGGCAATGCCTTCGGAGCCGAAAAACTGGTCGATCTCGGCGGCGCACCTCACTGCTCCATGTACACCGGCACGGACTACATGGAGCCGATGATCAAGCTGTTCCAGGAATGCGCCACGGCCGGGCTGAAGACCTACGCACCCTACACCGTCAATCCGCGGTGCTACGACGTCTACAACGTCAACAACAACGCGCAGGACTTGCAGTTGATTTACGAGGGTTACCGGCTGCAGCGGGATCTGGATTGGGTTCATGCTCAACTCGGTGCACCGGACATGAACTACCACAGCTGCGCTTGCTACGTGGACGAGATCGGCAACAAGCCAGCCCCGGGGACCTATGTGGCCTGGGCAGAGTCCTCTGCGATCAACTACGGCAATTCCGCCCTCGGAATCCGGACCAACCGCAACGCCGCCGGCATGGAACTGCTCTGTGGGCTTCTCGGCAAGGCGCCGCTCTTTGGACTCATGACGGACGAGGGCCGCATGGCCAACTGGCTCGTGGAAGTGAAGACCTCCAAAGAGCCGGATTGGGGCGTGATCGGCACGGCCATCGGCTACAAGGTTGTGGACGGCGTCCCCTTCATCACGGGCCTTGACAAATACCTGGGTGACAAAGTCACCAACGAGAACATGCACCTGCTGAAGAAGATGGGAAGTGCCACCGCTGCCGCCGGTGCCGTTGGCCTCTACCACGTGGAGAATGTCACTCCTGACGCCAGGGCGAAGGGGCGCGATCTGCTGGCTGAGGGCTACCAGACCTACGTGATCGACGATGCCGAGCAGGCACGGGTTCTCGGCACCTTCCCGGTCGAATGGGAAGGGCGTCCCAAGAAGCCGACGGCCTGTTTCATCGGCTGTCCGCACAACACCTACAACGAGATCCTCACGTGGGGACAGAGGGTGACGGAGGCTGTGGAGAAGAGAGGCCAGAAAACCGCCGCCATCCCGACCTTGCTGTTCTGCTCGAACAAGGTGCGGGACCATCTCGTCGAAGCTGAGCCGCTGCTGGTTGGCAAGATGAAGGTGGCCGGAATGAAATTCACCAACATGTGCGCGGTGAGTTACGCGGGCATGAAAGGCTTCTCCGAGAGGATTTACGGCGTCACGAATTCCCCCAAGACGCGGAACTACTATCCCAGCGTGCGCTACCTCAAGGACGATGACCTTCTCGAAGTAATCTGCACGGGTGAAATTCCCAAGGATGCGTAGGGCCCGGTCGTCCGAAATCGAACCAAACAATCAACAGAAACAAAACGGCTGGAGAAACCATTGGCCAAGAAAACATTCAAAGGGCGTCCCCTGCTTCCCGGCAAGCTCGAGGGAGAGGTGCTCGCTTCAAAACAGCCTTTCAATACGAGCGGCTCCTACCTCGAGAACCTGTTTGCCAACAGGAAGGACAGTGCTCCCTGCACCGATCCAAACAACAAGGATTTTTACGGGAAAGAACTGAGCGGCGCGATCATCTGTACCACGGTGACCGTAGGCTCCTCTCTGGGCGGGGCCTCGTTGATGGGCGTGGGGAGTTTGGGCGTGGGTCCCAAGGCGATGTTGTTCTCGCAGCACATCGACTCCGTCTCGTTTGCCGGACTGTTGATGGATGATGTCTGGAATGACCGCCGCGTCATCACGATCGACCTGCTCGGGGACGAGTTCCTCGATACGGTCAAATCCGGTGATACAGTCTCCATCAAGGAAGACGGAACCGTCGAGGTCGGCTGAGCAACGTTCGAACGGAAGGACATCTACAAATAGCAAGCCACGAAGCGAAAGTGGGAAGCGGGTCACTATCGCTCAAGTGAACGTGCCAGTAGCCGCAAGACGGCGCGCGCCAGCTCACGCGACTCTGCATGCCTAGAGCTCGACAAGACCTTGCGCGCGAGCGTGCCTAAGGTCTGGGCGGTGGGCACATCTCCCACGTTCGCCCTTCCCTGCATACTCTCGGGTTCGATTTTGCCAGTTGGCAAAGCGTTTTCCCGAACCTGCTTTTTGCTGTCTTTTGTTTCCGCTAACTCGGGATCCGATTTCCCATGATTACCCGTAGTTGCGCGAATCGGTTCGAAATCCGATGTTTTCGATTCCCACCGCCTCCACTACTTAAGACAAGCGATTGCTTGTGGTTAGCGCATTCGCCGATCGCGAGTGACCACATAGTGACCATCGCCCGGTGGCGTCGGCGCCGGTTCGTCGAGTTTGGCGACGGCCTGTTTGAGCCGTGACTCGCTCAAATGGGCGTAGATCATCGTCGCCTCGATGTTCGCGTGGCCCAAGAGCTCCTGAACCACCTTCAGCGGCTCGCCGCGCATCACGAGATGGCTCGCGAAGGTGTGTCGAAGCACATGCCACTGGATGGTGCGGTTGAGTCCCGCCCTTCGGCAGGCGCGAGGCAAGACCCGTTTGACCATGTCCCGGGTCAAGAGCGCGCCGTCCTCCTGGCAGAACGCCAGCTCTCCGCGGAGGTGCCGGTGGTCTTTCAGTATCCGGATGAGACTCCCAGGAATCGGAACACGGCGAGTCCGCCCGTTCTTCGGCGTACCGAAGGTTCTTTTCCAGAGCGACCGCTTCACGAAGATCTGTCCGTTGACCAGATCCACGTCCGTTTGGCGTAGGGCGAGCAACTCTCCCAACCGGAGCCCGGCCTTCAATGCGGTCGCCACCATAGGGCGGAACTCCCGGACTGTTGCGTCGAAAAGACGCTCGGCCTCGCCGAAATCGAGGAAATCGAAGTCGGGTCTGCGTGCCTTCATCCATTTGATGGTGGGCACGACCTCGATCAAGTCCCACTCCTGAGCAGAGCGGAGCGCCCTGCGCAGGACCGTTAACTGGTTGTTGATCGTCTTCGGCGATAAGCCCTTCGAGAGTTGCGCGGTCTTGAATCGCTCGAGCTCTCGGACCCCGATCTCGGAGACAAGGAGCTTGCCGAAGAACGGCGAGAGGTGGCAGCGGATGATCAGCTCCTTGGAGTTGACCTCGCTCGGCTTGTTGTTGGTCTTCGCATACGTCTCGTGCCACTCCTTGAGGAAGGCTTTGCACGTGGGCGCAGTGCTGGTCGTCCTCGATGGTGCGGTCCGAGGGATTAACGGCTCTCCTTTCATCAAGCGTTGAAGGAGGAGCCGCTCGAACTCCTTCGCGCCTTTTTGGGTGTCGATCGGCGATTTCTTTCGGTAGCGTTTGCCGTCGTAGTTGAAGTCGACCGTCCATTTTCCGTCTCGTTTGATGACCGCCATCGTTGGTTATTCCTCCGATGCGGACACCCGGTTTTCC
>JAFDFW010000320.1 GCA_019309605.1 Deltaproteobacteria bacterium
GGAGAGTCCCCGTAGGCCCTCGCCGCTGATTGCCGACACAGCGCGCGGCGGGTCCGCTCCCAGGCCTGAGTCACGAATCTTCGCTTCGAGCTGGTTGCGGGCGGCCTCGACGTCCGACTCGCCGCGTCCGATCAAATCCGAGTGGGTCAAGAGCGGAAAGACTCGCAAGGGCCCGATCCCTTCGGGAACATCAGCAAGCAAGCTCTTGGCACGCTCGATGATCCGTCCCACGTCGTGCGCGTTGTTCGGCTCGACAGTGAGGAGCACGAGGTCGGGTGTTTCGTCTACGAGCGCGGCGTTCCATTGCGAGCGTGCCGCCGCACCGTCCACGTCGATCTCGAGCCAGTGGACCTTCGCTCCTTCGTGCTCGAGATGCACCCATTGGCCGTGCTCGGCATGCAACGGAGCCCGGACCGTCGATCGTTCGACAAGCGCGCGAAGCAAGGTCGACCTTCCGCTGCTCGCCAACCCCAACGCGGCGATGCGAGGGGGGCGGCGCCGGTAGAGCAACGCACGAAGCCCCCCCAAATCGATACTCGACACCAGCGGCACCCGATCGAGGACTCTCACGAGTTGGTCCAACGCTACCTCTCTCGCGCGCTCGCTCATCGATCAAGTCATTCGCCCTGCTATCTATCCGCGCAACCCGAGCCATGTTAACGTCGCCGCCGGGTAGCTGGTGGGGATGGATTGGCTCAATGCTCTGGAAGATGTCGGCGGCGGTCTCGTGCCTGCGGCGCGTGCTTTCGTGGATTCGCAGCGCCCTCCTCTGCCGGGAACCGGCGCACCGGGCATTCGTTGGCTTGCGACCCAACTCGAGGACTTCGTCGATCGAGACACCGACGGGGGCGATGACGATCGCTTTGTCGAGGGTGCGGGAGCGCTTCTCGGCCTCTTGTTGATCGATCACTTGGGCGGCCGGACACGCGAGCGCGACGGCTGCCATCGCGTGCAGCTCGGCCGCTTCGGTTGGTTCGACCCGTTCGGAACGATTCAAGAGGCCTTGGATGCGGAGGACCCGCGAGAGTGCCTCTCCGAGTACCTGTCGGTTGCGGAGCGCGAAGCCGACGAGAACGGTCCGGTCTCGCGCGTGATGCGCGTCTTCACGAGTACGCTCGGCCGCGAGCGCCCCGACCTCGACATCGAGTCTCAGTTCGAACTGACGGTCGACCTCAACAACGGCGCCAGCGTCGACTTGGCCAGCCTCGAGCGCGTTGCGCGCGACCAGGACGACGACGCGGCCACCGAGGCGGCACGGCGCATCATCAGCATGCTCCCGGGATCGAACACGCAAGAAGAGACCCCTTGGAACGAAGCTGCAACGCGGCTGCTGCCGCGACTCGTCTCCGACAAGTTCCTGGCATCTTTGCCGAGCGAACAGACTTTGTACATCGACGCGGTCGGGAGCGACGTGCATTTGGCGCTTCAGCTCCGGTACGGAACGCGCGCGCGCTATGTGCGTTGCGCCGAGGTCGACTCGTGGGCGCTCGAGCGCGCCGCAGCCCGGCAACAGGCGATCGAGAACCTCGCCGCGAAGTCGCGCTCTTTGCGCCTCGAACGAGTCAACGACGAGATCCTGCGTGTCCGGCAGGGCGACGGCTTAGACGGGGCGCGCCTGCTTCTGCCCGACTTGGCCGCCCGGCTCGCAAGGGTCGAGCCAGGCTTCTGGGTGGCAGCGGCGCCCCACCGCGACGTGCTCCTTTTGGCGCGCGGAGAAGCTGTGGACGAGCTCCATCGGCGTGCCCAGGACGCGGCTCAACGCGCGCCACACCCGGTTTCCCCTGCGATGTTCGCTATCACACCACAGGGCCCGCGCCCCTTGCAGGGTTAGAGCTTGGCCCCAAGACTAGGGCGGTCCCGCGGACACGCGCCCCATGCGAGAACACCCCTACGCGCCCTTCATCGACCGAGTGCAGAAGCCCGCCCAGTATCTGGGAGGCGAGCAAGGAGAAGCGCGCAAAGCTTGGGACGAGGTGGGCTGCCGCATGTGCCTGGCGTTCCCCGATTTGTACGAAATCGGGATGAGCCATCTTGGCTACAAGATCCTCTATGACATCGTCAATCAGCGCCCCGACTTCTTGGCCGAGCGCGCCTACGCGGTTTGGGCGGACATGGAGCAGGAGCTACGCTCGCACGATCAGGCTCTGTGCTCGCTCGAAAGCGCGCGCCCGCTTCACGAGTTCGACATCGTGGGGTTCTCACTTCAGTACGAGCTGACCTACACGAACATCCTCCAGATGCTCGAGCTCGGGAAGATTCCGATGCGTTCCGACCAGCGGACGGATACGGACCCGTTGATCGTCGCCGGAGGTCCAACCGCAACCCATGGGGAGCCAATGGCGCCGTTCATCGACGCCTTCCTCATCGGCGACGGCGAGGCGAAGGTGCCCGAGCTCATGCAGGCCTGGGCCGACATGAAGGCCGAGGGCTTGCCCCGATCTGAGCGCCTGCTTCGAATTGCGAAGCTCGGCGGCTTCTACGTTCCCTCGCTCTACGCGAGCGTGCCGACGGGCGAGACGAAGATGCAGGTCGTCGAACCGCAGCACCCGGAGGCACCCTTCCCGGTTCGCCGCTCTATCGTCCAGGACTTGAACGACTACCCCTTTCCGGTCGACGGTCCCATCGCTAGTTGCCAAACGGTATTCGACCGCGCCTCGATCGAAGTCGCGCGCGGGTGCACCGAAGGGTGCCGCTTCTGCCAGGCCGGCATGATCTATCGACCGGTCCGCGAGCGCGCGCCCAAGGCGATCATCGAGGCGATGGTGCGCTCGGTCGAGGAAGCCGGCTACGACGAAGCCTCCCTGACCTCGCTCTCCACCGCAGACTACAGTGCAATTGCACCGCTCGTGCGCGAGTCGATCGAAGCGCTCGCCCCGCACCAGGTGTCGCTGAGCGTCTCATCGCTTCGCGCCTACGGGCTCAGCGAGGACGTTCTGGACGACCTGAAGCGGCAGCGCGCCGGCGGTCTCACGTTTGCACCGGAGGCGGGCAGTCAGCGCATGCGCGATGTGGTGAACAAGAACGTCACCGAGGACCAGCTCATGGAAACCGCCGAGCGGGTGTTCTCCCGGGGCTGGAGCAAGATGAAGCTCTACTTCATGATCGGGCTTCCAACCGAGGAAGACGACGACGTGCGGGACATCGTGCGAACCGGGGCCCGAGCACTCGACCTGGCCCGCCGCGTTCAGCGCAACAGGCGTGCCCGCGTGACGGTCAGTGTGTCGACGCACGTGCCAAAGCCGCATACTCCGTTTCAGTGGTGCGCGATGGACTCGCACGACACAGTCATCCGCAAGCAATCCTTGCTTCGGAACGAGGCCGCGAGCACCCGCGTCCAGCTCAAGGTGCATAACTCGGTCGGTTCATGGCTCGAGGGAATGCTGGCTCGCGGCGACCGTCGCCTGGGCGACGTGATCCAAGGCGCCTACGCGCGAGGCGCCCGCTTCGACTCATGGGACGAGCAAGTCGACCTCGACCACTGGACGGCTTCGCTCGAAGAGGCGAGCATCGATCCATCCTGGTTCCTAGGGACGATTCCGGTGTCGGCCCGCCTACCCTGGTCACACATCGACGTCGGCCTGGAGCAAGGGTTCCTCGCACGAGAGTATCGCAAGGCGCTGCGCAATCGATTGAGCCCCCCGTGCGGCAAGACAGTCGGCCGCTTCGTTCATCACACGAACGTGAAGGATGCAGAAGAAGAGAAGCGCCGACTGGTTTGCTACGATTGCGGCATCGCATGCGACCTCACGCAGATGAAAAAAGAGCGGGTCGACTTCCTGCAGAGCATGAACGCACTCGAGCCCCGCGAAGCACCAACTCCGCCCGAGCGAGTCGCCGAGGACGCCACAATCGACCGGCGGCCGTTCCACGGCGTGGACCAGGGCCCGGTGATGCGCGTTCGAATCGGCTACCGAACGCTCGGACGAACCGCGTACGCGTCGCATCTCGATCTGGTGCGCACCTTCCCGCGCATGCTGCGGCGCGTAGGCCTTCCGCTCTACTACAGCGAAGGCTTCCACCCGCTGCCACGTCTCACCTTTGGCCCCGCCCTGCCCGTTGGGACGGCGAGCTTGTGCGAACACGTGGACGTTCGCCTTCGCGCCGCCGAGTCTCCCAATCTCGACAACCTCTGCGGGCGCCTGAACGACGCGGCGATCGACGGCATCGAGTTCTTCGAGCATCAGGTCTTGGGCCCCCATGACGCCGCCCTCAACCGGGTGATCGAGGAAACCGACTTCGTCGTGGCTGAAGAAGCGCGTGGACGTCGGCGCCGCCCTGGTCGACGTCGTGCTCGGCAGCGGCCAAGGCGCGCTGGCTCAGGCTGGCATTACCGGGGACCTGCTCCCCATCACGATCACCCTTCGCCTGGGCGGCAAAACGACGCCCCGGCCAGGTGAGGCGCTGCGGGCCCTGACGGGCATCGACGAGCTCGCGCCACGCGTCGTGAGATCTGGATTCTTCGCGAACCGCCCGGCTGGACGGGTCGCGCCGTTGCAGTTGGAGCTGCTTCGGGCCAAACCCTCCCTTCAGGCAGCAGAATGACCGACCGTCTCGACATCTTTCGGAGCTGGGTTCGCGTTGCGGCCGACCGTACGGTCGACCGCATCACCGGCACCAAATTCGCTTCGGTGAGCCGGCAGCTGCTCGAGCGGTTTACGCAGCACCGATGGCGACTGAGCGACGAGGCGCTGACATCGGCAGCAGCCCACGCCGACGGAGTCGATTCAGCCATGGTGTCATGCCGCTCGGGGCGCGTGTTCGTCGATGCCTCGATGAGCAATGGCAGAGAGGTTCAGTTCAGCTTGGCACCTCGCTCCGTGCGCTTTGCGCCACGCGGCGCCAAAGAGATCTCATTCGACGTCGAACCGCCGGACGCTTACGACAGCTCCATCGTTAGCGCGCTAGCGGGATGCATTGCAAAGGCGACGTGGCCCATGATCGCGCCTACGGACTCATTCGACGTCGGTGGCGCCATCGTCGAACGCGAAAACTCCGGTCGCCTGAGGGTGGACCTCCGAAGCGTCCCGGCCGTGCGCCGCTTCGCATCCACGCAAACCGCCGCAATGATCTTCGATGTGCTCGAGCTCGAATCCCTAAGAGTCGAGCCCGGCTCTCTCGCCCTGAAGCTGAAGCTCCCTCAGCTAACGCAGTGACCGGTTGGTCGATGCGCTGCGTCGACTTTACAGAGCTTCTTTCCAGCGCCGCGACAGCGCGACCTGAGCCTCGTAATCCGCGACGGACTTCTGCTTCTCTTCGTCCGACCAGCCGATGAGGTGAGCCATCCTGGTTGCGACCTTTTCGACAGAGCCGAGCCCCTGATCGAGATCTCGGAAGAAGATCTGGGTCCGGCGAATCATGACGTCGCTGACGCTCGCCGCGAGCTCCTCCTGCACACCGAAGTCTACCTGAGCCATGATCTCCACTCGCCCGGGGACAATCGGATCGAGCAAAGATGGAGTCACTGCGCAGAGCTTCGCAAGCTCCAACGCGCGCATGCCGTACGTATCGATCAGGTGGCGACTCAGTTGCACCGAGAGGTCACACTTGCACGCCGTGGTGAGTTCCTCAGCGACTCGCTCATGGTCGTCATCCTCGGGCCAACCGACCGCACCCGGAAGCGGGAACTTGAACGTCTGACCAGAGTGAATGTCGTCGGGAAGCTTCTCCGTGAGCTTCAGCAAATTCACGGCTACATCGACGCATTCCTTCGCCATTTTGCGGTACGTCGTGAGCTTCCCGCCAGCAATGGTGATCAGGCCGTCTTCACCAATGACGATTTGATGTTCTCGGCTCACCTGTGACTCGGCCATCTCGCCCATTTCGGGCTCCGGCGCGATGAGGGGCCGCAGGCCGGCCCACGTGGAGATCACGTCCTCGCGTGCAATTGGGGTCGTCGGGAAGAAATGATTGGCCGCAGCGATGAGGTAGTCGACCTCCTCGAGCGTGGCCGCTTCCTCGCCCGGCGCGCCGTCGTAGTCTGTGTCGGTGGTGCCCACGTACGTGCGCTCACCCCACGGCAGGGCAAAGAGAAGGCGTTTGTCCTCTGGATGAAAGAGCACCACCGCGTGTTCGACGGGGAGTTTCTCCTTCTCGACCACGATGTGGATACCCTTGGTCGGCCGAAGCATCTTACCCTTTCGAGGGCCGCTCATGGCCAAGACCTCATCCGTCCAGGGCCCCGTCGCGTTGATCACGGTGGCGGCCTTCACCTCCCGCAGGCCGCCGTCACGCGCGTTCTTCACCACGACGCCCGAAACGCGCCCCTTCAGCCGGGCATCATCGGTGGAGCAGTCATAATAGAGTGGCGCTCCTTGCAAGCCGTCTTGTCTGAGGAGCGGTTCTTCCTCGGCGACCTCGCTCGGGTTCAGAGTCCGGTGCCGCTTGGGCGACCGAAACAAAGCGAGGCCATCATAGAGCCACATGCCTGCGTTGATCAGCCGTAGGCTCTTTTGCGACCCCTGATAAATAGGGAACAGAAACGCCAGAGGATTGACGAGGTGAGGCGCGAGGTCCATCACGACGCGGCGCTCGCTCACCGACTCGAAAACCAGGCTGAACTCGTAGGTCTCGAGGTACCGCAGCCCCCCGTGGATGAGCTTGCTGGAACGGGAACTCGTGCCGTACGCGATGTCGTTCTGCTCGAAAAGCACTGTGCGAAGGCCGCGGCGTGCGGCATCGCGCACAATGCCGGCCCCCGTGATCCCGCCGCCGATGACGACGAGGTCAACGTCCTCGGGGGTCTTCTCCCACATCTCTTCGCGAGACGGCACTAGGCGTTTCCTAAGATGTTCTGTTCGTCCAGGTACCGAATGACTTGAGTTGAGCCGCCGCCTCATCAACTGAGATGTTCGCGGTCTCGAGGTGAACCTCTGGATTCTCGGGCGTCTCGTAGGGCGCGTCGAGCCCGGTGAAATTCGAAATCTCACCGGCTCTCGCCTTCTTGTAGAGGCCTTTCGGATCGCGCGCCTCGCAAATCTCGAGCGGCGTGTCGACGAACACCTCGATGAATTCACC